>JAGBBM010000030.1 GCA_017938485.1 Lachnospiraceae bacterium | reverse complement strand
TGAATACATTTATTCCGTCATCAATCATATGAGTCGCCATGCTGTGTCTGAACTGATGACTATGTATATGCTCAGGAAGTTCAGGATATTTCTTCCTTGCAATCGCTAGATATACATTAATCTGTTTATTTACACTTCGGGTTGAGCATTTCTCATTCTTACCTTTGCACTTTGAAAAGAACAGATAATCGTTTGGATTGGGTTTCTCCCCATGGACCTTTCGTATGTAGTACTTAAGTTGCTTGTTTAGTGGCTTTAACAAACTAAGCTTGCGAAACTTATTACCTTTACCTAAGACATTTATAGATGGTATTGGTTCGTTTAGAAATAAATCTGAGATCTTCAAGGATAAGATTTCGGATATTCTAGTCGCTGTTTGATATAACAATGTAAGCATTGTAGAATATTTCAGGCCACTATCCTTATCTGTGCCTATTGTTTTGATTAAATTCAGAATTGACTCTTTGCTTATTGGTCCAACAATGTTGTCACTAACAGTTACTTTGAATCTCGCCACATAACTTGCCTCCATATAGATTGCTCTATAATGTGGATCTCGAGCAACGAATTTCAAGAACGCTACAATTTGACTCATTCTTAGATTACATGTCTGCGGCGATAAGTTCTTTTCATATCTCAGCCAGCTCATATACTCGGTCAGATTATCATAGGTAAAGTATTCTAATCCGAAAGATGATGGCTTAATCTTTTTGACCTTTTCGGCATAATCTAAAAACATTGTCATAGATTGTTTATATCCTATAGAAGTATAGTCACTTCTCTTTTCGTATGAGTTTGCCATAAACTTCATGAATTCATTAGCAAACTTATATGCATTATCTCTTTTCTTCATTGGATGTCAGGTAAAAGTTGAGATATAAAATCCCCTTCAGCCTCGTCAAGCTGATCTGCAAATTGAGGAACTAGGTGGAAATAGTATAAGGTAGCATCAGGAGTTCCATGACCCATACTCTTGGATAATGCTAGTAGTTTCATATCAAAGTCAAAGCCGTCATGCTTCCAAGATATAATGTTCTGTACGGCATAATTGTGTCTAAATGAGTAGGTTACAACATTCTTTTCCGTAGTCTTCTTATTATACTTATACCAGCATCGATTAAAAGTTGTATGGAGATAGTATGACGACCTATAATTACCTTTATCATTGGGGAAGAAGACTGTTCTTCCAGGCATCTCTCTTGACATCAACTCATCGTATTGTCTAAGCATTGCTGACGTACTTTCATGTAAGGCTATGATGCGCTCATAATACCCTTTTGCTTTTCTTATGTATATGACTCCCCTTTCCAAATCTACATCTTTACAGTCAAGCCATCTGGCTTCATTGGGTCTCATGCCTGTGCTATAGATTAACCGGAATATTACAGGAGTTACCAAGCATTTTAGTTTTGATTGAAATCGCGGAAGAGGATTTGGACAGCTTGCTTTATATTCCATTTCATCTACTGCTCTAAAGAAATTTCTTACCTCTTCTATATTGAACAGAACAGGCTCGTCGTACTTTTCTAAATCTCCATACATGGTGTATAAATATGGACCTTCTCCCCTCTTATTGAGGTATTTAAGAAACGCGTTAACAGCCATTATCCTTCCTGCATGAGATCTGTTCTTTTCTGTATCTCTTTTGGTACACCATGTATCTATCATTCTTTGTTCTAGATACTTTGTTTTCATATATGTTCTGTCGCACCAGTTCAAGAAACAGCGTACGAAATCATTTGCAGGTTTCTTAT
>JAGBBM010000029.1 GCA_017938485.1 Lachnospiraceae bacterium | reverse complement strand
TTCTATTCACTATCATTTCAGACCCTGAAATGCTGATTAATTATCTAAAGTTCTCACTGAACTTCAAAAAACTCAACAATAATCTTATGTATAATACCATAAATGATACCTGATTGGAAGATAGAAAACCTAGTTTTTTACTTTTCTATATTTTTTTCAAAGTTTATACTGCCCTATTCCTAATTTTATTAAGTTAACTTTGAGCATTATTAATTCTCTTTATTTTATTTTCTGGATGTATCATATCTAAGAAGTCTTACAAGAAAATTTGATTAACATTAACTGAATATTAAAATTAAGGGGATTATTCGAAATTTTATGCAACACATTTTCGATGTGTCTTACGCAAAAAAACACCTAGGATTTCTCCTAGGTGCTATTAAAACACGATTACGCCATACACTATTTAATTCATGTCAGCTCTTCATCAATCTGAAATTTATCTCTCTAAATCAATATATATTTAACCATCACTGGAAGTTAAGAGATGTTACATGTAAAAAGCATCTGAAATCTTTCTGTAAACAAGTACACATATTATGATCATAAATACGTAAGCTATGCCATACGCAATAGTCAGCATGAATGGTGTTCCGAAGAATGCCATTATGAGTACATTTGGCAGCCAGACGAAAAGTGATATTTCCAGTGCAAAGATTATGGATGCAGATATTGAGGCCTTCTTTGGAAGACAACAGCGATTCCATAATGGAAGCAGAATACCGGCCATAAACATGAATATGGTAAATACTATATAGAACAAGGTTTCACGTTCAGTGGATACACCCAGAATACTGCAAAGTCTCCAGGAACTGTTAACAGCACCGGCTGCTATATCTGTCAGGTAGTTAAGTGCGGCAAAAAGCGCTCCATATATGATTGAGCATATTATAAATCTTGTATTTGTAATCTGCTCGATCTCATCAGGATTTTTCACATCATAATTCTTCATAAGAAGTCCGAGAACGAGGCCCTTCAGAGAATAGGAGATGACATCAACAACGAGGATTCCCATGGAGAGGGACTCTTCGATTATCTTTCCGTCACCACCCAGCATAGCCAGAATATTGGGAATATAACTGCTGATGAGAATCAGCATTATATAGGCGAAGCCGCGAAGAACCGTATTCTTTATCGGAAGTTTATATCCAATTACCAGATAGCCGAGTCCCACCACAAGCTCTGCGCAGATTCCGTATATAATAAATGGAACTGTGACAAAAGCAGGTGCCCCTTCTTTACCTTCTATAACAGCTTCCACAAATATGCGGAGTGGAGTAGTGAAGAGATTAGGTATAAGTACAAAGAGAAGCAGGCGAAATACTCTATTCACGGTTAGTGTCATTACTTAATTCCTCCTTCATAACATAAAGTTTATTCAGCAGTTTCTGCTGAACTTTTGCAAATGTCTTTATATCTCTTTCGGATATGTCGGCATAGAGTTCAGAAACAAATCTCATATTTTTATCCAGGTTTTCGGCACCCCATCTACGGCCCTTATCTGTAATAACGATTATCATGTTTCTTTTGTCAGCATCGGACTTTTCGAGAGTTACATATCCTTTTTCAACAAGCTTATCTACAAGCTGCTTTGTGCTCTGTCGTGTGATGCCGCATTTCTCAGCAAGCTGATTAAGATTAGGTGCTTCTTCACATCTTCCAAGTATCATAAGAGGAAGCCACTGTCTTGAAGTGATATCCTCCATTCCCATATCCATAACGCTCTGAAGAGTATTGGCGAGTCTGGAAATTTCAACGAGAGAAGTAAATACAGGTGTATTATATTTATCCATGATATATCCTCCTGATCACAATATGCAGTATACTGCATAAATATGTTTGAATGTAGTATATATGCAGTATGCTGCATTTGTCAAGATAAAAAATAAAATAATATAATAAACATGACATACGGTTGTCGTGATTGGGGTGCTAAGATTATATAAAAAAGAAAGGGGTAAATATAATGCGATTAGATGGATTTGGACTGCTTGTTGAAAATATAGGTGAGATGATTCGGTTTTACAGAGATGTACTTGGTTTTGAGATAAAGAAAGAAGAGGATTCATCAAATGTATATCTTGTTAAAGACGGGACTTTATTTCTTCTATATGGCCGAAAAGACTTTGAGGATATGACGAACCGTAAATATGAATATATTAAAGGACTGAATGGACATTTTGAGATTGCTCTCTATGTGTGCATTCGTTACTACACAAACGTTTTCTGAGCCTCTACAGAAAGAAATCTTAGACGATAATTATCCTCTTCTTCTTATTAACGGATTAAAAGTCGCTGAAATCGTACAAAAGGAATTAAAACTTTCTGAGTATAAAACACTTTCCGACTATTTAGATTCAATAACAAAACTATACCAAAGAAAATCTCTTAACCCAGAAAGTATGGTAGTGCATTATCCATAGCAATAACAATATCAAACTTCTCTGTAAATGTATCTGATAATGAACAGAAATTAGCCTGCTTAAAGCAAATTTCTACATTATTCGCTTTTGCTCTTTTTTCTGCTTCGATAAGTTCTCCAAC
>JAGBBM010000028.1 GCA_017938485.1 Lachnospiraceae bacterium | reverse complement strand
GGATATCGCCTAGCAATATTAGATATTTTTTCCATAAGAGGTGGTGTCAAAAGATAAAAGGCAGTAAGGGCATCTAAAGCATACACATTAAATGTACGGTTAAACATCACATCCTCCATCTCAATATCGCTATCGGATATATTTAACCAACTTTTATAAAGCTTAGTAAAAACCTTAACATTTTGAACTTGCTTTCCTGTATATTCAAATTCAAACATACGACCATCAAAATACTTCGTAACCGTTTTTCTGTCATTAGATGTTTGAACTTCATGATATATTCTCACATCTGCCTGTCTAAAATTAACTCCTTTGTAGCTGGCTTTCAACAAATCCTCAGAACTGAATATATTTCCTATTTTTACAAGTCCAAAGCTCATAACATCCATCTCGCTAAATCCGTCTCGCCAATCATAGGAAACATCATCCAGCATATCATTTAGAATTTTTTTAGCAAAAGCGTCCTTATATATATCACGATAATTTTTCTTAAGTTCTTTTGCTGATGCTCCATGTATAGCCATCTCTACAGCCAGAGCAATGAGTGTAACAACCAATATAGTTGTATCTTTGCTAGGAATAAAAAAGAATACACCGAGCCCACCAATTATAATAGGTAACACATCACCAAAAACGAGTTTCTTTCTTATTTTATCCAATCGTTGCATAATCTCATGTGGACTCATAATAACCTCCATTTACCTCTTATCCGAAAACCTTTGTCAAACATAATCATTTAATAAAAAGCGCCAGAAAATGCAATTACTTTCTAGCGCTTATATAGTGTTATTCTCCAAGTAGTATCTTTATAGCTTCTTTAAGCTGTGTGTCTTCCTCACGCTTTACATTTACAGCTGATTGCATACCGTTTGGCAACTCTACCTCGTAGTCTGGCTCGATACCAACCTCGTGGATATCGTTACCTGCTGGAGTAAAGTACTTAGCTATAGTAAGCTTTATGGCTGTTCCATCAGATAAAGGTATAACAGACTGAACTATACCCTTTCCAAAGGAAGTTGTTCCTACAAGTTCTGCCTTATCTGTATCCTGCATAGCACCTGCAAATATCTCTGAAGCACTGGCACTGTTGCCATTTATAAGAACAACCATCGGCATATCTAACTCATGTTCATTGTTATCATCATATTTTTCTATGACATTTCCATCCTTATCCTTAGTTGTAAGGATAGTTCCACCATCTATGATGTATGAACACATATCTATTACGGCTGAAAGAAGTCCACCTGGATTGTCACGCAAATCAACTATAAGACTTTTTGCACCCTGCTTCTCCAAATCTTCTATAGCTTCAATAAACTCTTCTGCTGTATTGTCGTAGAATTGCTGTACCTGAATGTAACCTATACTCTTATCAAGCATCTCGTAGTAAACAGATACATTCTCTACTAAACGACGCTCTACATTAAACTCAAGGTAATCATTTATGCTTGGACGGAACACCTTGATATAAGCTGTAGTTCCATCTGCACCTCTTATCTTCTCTACTACAAGGCTAAGTTCCTGGTCTACAATCTCCATATCATCTACTTGAACAATGATATCTTCCGCCATAAGTCCTGCCTCTTCTGCCGGACTACCTGGTATAGGTCTAACAATGGATATAGTCATATCTACCGCCTGTGTAACCACAGCACCAACACCAAAATATTCACCTGAATTAGTTTCCATCAAATCAGCAAACTCTTCTTCTGTATAGTATACAGAATATGGGTCCCCAAGACCATCCATTATACCGTCATATATAGCTTCTTCCTGAGCCGCTTCATCAGTTTCGAAGTAATAATACATATCTATATATGCTTGTATCTCGTCTACTTTATTGGCTACATCCTCGTCATTCCAAGGATCTACATTATCCTTTTTTCCTTGTTCAGTATCTATGTTGATACTGCCATCTGGGTCTTTTTGATGAAACAAATCACAACCTGTAATAGTTGTCATCATAGCAACAGCAAGCAAAACCCCTAAAATCCTCTTTTTAAACAAAACCTACACTCCTAACTAATATAAGTATGGGTATGGATCCACATAGGAACCATTAATTCTAACAGCAAAATGGCAGTGTGCACCAAATGAGAAACCAGTGTTACCTGCATAGGCAATTACATCTCCTCTGCTTACTGTCTGACCTGGACTTACTGCAAGAACCGAATTATGTCCATAGGTAGTTGTAACTCCACCACCATGGTCTATACATACATAGTATCCAAGAGAACTGTTATATGTTGAAAGGATAACCACTCCATCTTCTCCTGCAAGGATAGGTGTTCCTTCTGGACATGGGATATCCAAACCGTGGTGGAAGGATGTTCCCGCCAAATCTCTAGGACCAAAATATGATGATATCCAGAAATAGTTTCCAGCTACAGGCCACTGGAAGCTTCCTCCTGTCCAGGTGATAGGTGTACTAGTACCATTTTGAGCCTGCATCTGAGCCTCGTATGCAGCTATAGCCGCATCAATCTTTGCATCAATATCAGCAAGGTCTGCCTCATACTCAGCAATAAGTTCTTCCTGCTCTTGAATAGATAAAGCGTAACTTTCTACCTGCTTTTCTCTACCCTCTATAAGTATCTCAATCGCTTCTTTGTTTGCTGTAACTTCTTCTTCTATCTCTTCTATGGCCTCAAGATCTGTCTCAAGCTCAAGTTGCTTGTTGGCAACTGTTGTCTTAATAGCTATAAGTTCCTCTAACATATTAAGGTCATAGTTGTAAACCTGCTCTGTATATTCTGCATCATTTACAATATCTGTAACATCTGTCATAGTAAAGAAGGTATCAATATAATCCGCATCACCATTCTCGTAGGAATACTGTATACGAATCTTCATAGCCTCATACTGTTCTTCCTCTAGGGCCTGAGCTACAAGAAGCTCATCCTGAGTAACCAACATATCTGCTTCTATCTCTGCCTTTCTGGTCTCCAAATCCACAATCTGAAGATTGTAATCTGTAACCATGGCATCTAATTCTTCAATTGTGTCCAATATGTTGTTCTGCTGGGCAGTGAGCTGGTCGACGATGCTTTGCACCTCTTCCTTTTTCTCCTCTACCTCTTCTCTTTCTTCTTCAAGGTCTGAAGTATCTGCCGCATATGAGCAAAGACTCATAGCGCCTACCATGACAAATGCCATAAGTACTTTTACAAACTTACGCATCTAATTCCTCCTTACACCTTTAAATGTTTTCTAGTTGTTATTATACTTCCTATCAAACCAAGGCCTATACCTATAGCTATAGATACTGGCACAAGTATAGAGAATAACTCTCCAACTGGTACAAAGGCAAACAAGCTCTGTACAATAGTTACCTTATCTACAAGATACTGAAGGATGTTGTCATATACTAAGTATACCAACAAAAGTGGCACACTAGAACCAATAAGACCAATAACTACACCTTCTACAATAAATGGCGCTCTTACGAAGAAATTGGTAGCACCAATGAGCTTCATAACTGCAATTTCTTCCTTACGCACAGTAATACCTATCATAATAGTATTGCTGATGAGGAATATGGATACAAGTAAAAGTATACCCACTATACCAATAGAAGCGATACCTACTATGTTACTAAGTGTATCTATACCATCTGCTGTAGCTTCGGAACTCTGCACCTTTCTAACTCCGTGCAAGCCTTCCAAAAACTTAACAAACTCACCGTGTTTATCCAAATCCTTAAGTGTTATCTCATAGGATGCACTATTCTTAAGAGGGTTATCTCCTGCAAAGGATTCCATAGCTGCTTCATAATCATCCTTATATCTTTCCTTTGCATATCTCTCCCATGCCTCATCTGCTGAGATAAATCCTACTGTATTAACCTCTTCTCTTACACGAATCTGCTCACCGATAAGTGCTATGTTATCGTCTGATATTCCTTCATCGAAGAATACAGATATAACTACTGTATTCTGAAGTTCGTCCATAGAAGACTGGAAATTAACTACTACACAATATATTATACCGAACAGAAACAAACAGGATACTATTGTTCCTATGGAGGCAAGTGAGAACAACATATTACGCTTAATGTTCTTAAGACCCTGTCTGATACTGTATAAAAGTGAACTAATCCTCATCTATATAACCACCTTTTTGCTCGTCACTAATGAGCTCACCCTTCTTTAAAGTGATAACTCTCTTCTTCATAGTATCTACTATTTCCTTGTTATGAGTAACTACTACAACTGTAGTTCCCTTCTTGTTTACCTCCTCAAGAAGTCTCATAATCTCCCAAGAGTTCTTAGGGTCAAGGTTACCAGTAGGCTCATCCGCAAGAAGTATCTCTGGCTTATTTACCAAGGCTCTTGCAAGAGCAACTCTCTGCTGCTCACCACCGGAAAGCTGTCTAGGATACGCCTTATACTTATCTGCAAGTCCCACCAATGTAAGCATAGCTGGAACCTGTCTTCTTATGTATCTAGTTGGTGTCTCTACAACTCTCTGAGCAAATGCAACATTTTCATATACAGTTCTATCCTTGAGCAATCGGAAGTTCTGGAAAACTGTTCCTATTCTTCTACGAAGCTTTGGAATGTGTTTTCTCTTAAGCTTTCCATAATCTACATCTGCTACCTTTATCTTACCTGAAGTTGGCTCCAACTCCTTAAGCAAGAGTTTAATAAGCGTGGTCTTACCAGAACCACTTGTTCCTACTATAAAGACAAATTCGCCTTCTTCAATCTCAAAACTTACGTCATTAAGTGCATAAGTCTTACTAGCAGGATATTTCATCTTAACGTGTTCAAAACTAATCATATTAAAATTTTTCTCCTATTAAAATTCTTGTGACTCCATGTACTTCATATACTTTACGACCATAAGAGCAATCTTAAATGTGATAGCATCCTCAAATACTCTAAGATCAAGACCTGTACTCTTCTCAAGCTTATCAAGTCTATAAACAAGTGTGTTTCTGTGAATGTACAACTGTCTTGATGTTTCAGATACATTTAAACTATTCTCGAAAAACTTGTTAATTGTGACAAGAGTTTCTTCATCGAACTCATCAGGAGACTTGCCATCAAAAATCTCCTTTATAAACATCTTACAAAGTGGTATAGGCAACTGATAAATAAGTCTACCGATACCAAGATTGCTGTAAGCAATAATCTTTCTGTCACTGTAGAAAATCTTTCCTACATCAAGAGCAAGCTTAGCTTCCTTGTATGAACGAGACACTTCTTTAATTTCATTAACGATAGTACCATATGCTACATTTACAGATGACATAGCCTCTGTATTAAGCATATCAACTATTACCTTAGCAGTCTTATTCATATCCTCATAAGTTTCGCTTGGCTTAACTTCCTTAACAAGGATAATATTCTTCTCATCAACAGCAGTAATGAAATCCTTAGTCTTGCTAGAGAAAAGAGTTCTAACTGTCTCTAAAGCATTAGTATCCTTCTCATTCTTTGTCTCAATAATAAATACAATTCTTCTTACATCTGTTTCAATGTGAAGCTTTTTCGCTCTGTTATATATGTCAACAAGGAGAAGATTGTCAAGAAGAAGGTTCTTGATAAAGTTATCCTTGTCAAATCTCTCTTTATATGCAACAAGCAAGCTCTGAATCTGGAAGGATGCCACCTTACCAATCATATAAACATCCTCTGCCTCACCCTTTGCAAGTATAATATACTCTAATTCATTGTCATCGTATACTTTAAAAAACTGGAAACCATTCATAACCTGGCTCTCAGCTGGTGAATCAGCAAATGCAATAACAGCATCCTCTAACTCCCCTGTATCTCTGATTGTTGAGGCAAGATTCTTGCCTTCTGTGTCCATAACGCAAAGATCTGTACGCGTAATAGTTTTTATTCCCTCTATAGTTTCCTGAAGTATCTGATTTGATATCATTTTATCACCCCTTATAAAATTTGATTATCCCCACAACTGTAATACACATCACAGACAACTGCGCATAATCATACATAATCTATTTTACAGCAAAACGTCGAAAAAAAAAAGAGGAAATGCATAAAAATATGCATTTCCTCGTAAAATTCACATAATTATCATATTTGACTATGATTAGTTAGCTACAACTTCTCCAGTTTCCTTATCGAAGATATGTACCTTGCTTAAGTCAAATGCGAACTGAACTGAATCGCCAGGTCTAGCAGTTGTTCTAGGATTTACAGATGCTGTAATATCGAACTGGTCGATAGTGAAGTATAAGTAAACCTGAGCACCTAACATCTCGTAGATGTTGATTCTAGCATCGATAACGCTCTCTGGTGAAGACTCGATAAATAACTGCTCATCATGAATATCCTCTGGACGGATACCAAGAACAACTTCCTTATCGATGAAGTCTCCGCTGATAAGCTTAGCAGCCTTTGACTCTGGAACCTTGATTGAGTGTGAACCGAACATAAGGAGTACGTCAGCGCCTGACTTAACAACCTTACAATCGATGAAGTTCATAGGTGGCATACCCATGAAACCAGCAACGAATAAGTTACATGGCTTGTCGTAAAGGTTCTGTGGAGTATCTACCTGCTGGATGATACCATCCTTCATAACTACGATTCTTGTACCAAGAGTCATCGCCTCTGTCTGGTCATGTGTAACGTAGATAATTGTTGTCTGAAGTCTCTGATGAAGCTTAGAAATCTCAACACGCATCTGTACTCTGAGCTTAGCATCAAGGTTTGAAAGTGGCTCGTCCATAAGGAATACCTTAGGCTCACGAACGATAGCACGTCCCATTGCAACTCTCTGTCTCTGACCACCTGATAAAGCCTTTGGCTTTCTGTCAAGAAGGTGCTCGATAT
>JAGBBM010000027.1 GCA_017938485.1 Lachnospiraceae bacterium | reverse complement strand
GAAAGACCATCTAAGGCGAAGAACTCACACTGGATAGGAACTAACACCGTATCTGCTGCTGTCATAGAATTGACAGTAAGTACTCCTAATGCAGGAGGACAATCTATAACTATAAAGTCATACTTATCTCTGATGTTTGATAAAAGATTCTTAAGTATGTACTGAGGTTTTTCTAATTCTATGAAGTCTACTTCCGCACCAGCTAAATCTCTGCTGGACGGTAATACGCTTATGTTAAGTCGCTTGTCCAAAGGACGAATTATCATACATTCGCCTATATTGCACTCTCCTAACATAGCATCATATATAGTATAGGAAAGATTGTTTTTATCTATTCCAAGACCACTAGTAAGATTACCTTGGGGATCCATATCTACAGCTAAAACCTTCTTACCTTTTTCTGCAAGACATGCTGCTAAATTGATTGAAGTTGTGGTTTTGCCAACGCCACCTTTTTGGTTGGCTACTGCTATAATTCTACCCATATTTAAACCTCCATACGTAATCATTATTATAACACTAACTGACATCTTTCGCCATATCTAAATATGGGAAGAATTTTATATAAGGTACAATATATAGTTTTTGACACGGATACATAAAAATCCGTATGTTTCACGTGAAACCTTTGCACAAATTACAAAGATTGTTATGTGATTATTGTAAAATAAATAGATTTGTTGCTAAATATCTAAAAAGATAAAATATGATATAGGGTTTCACGTGAAACATAGAATTATTTGTTGACTGTAGAAACTGTTATTGTTATGTATGACGAATAGAAAACATAGTTTAATTGATTTATTGCCAACATTCTCTTGATGTTCTTAAATTAAATATGTTTCACGTGAAACATATATTAAAAGACATATGAACAGCTATTACGTCGCATTGCGAACGTCATTAAATTAATGTATTCTGAATGGAAATTCGATTTGAATAATTAGTATTATATAGTTTATTGTAGTATTTGTTAAAAGTTTAAAATTGCAATTATGCATTTTTTTAGATTGATGTTTCTATTTACTAACTTGTTTCATGTGAAACAATATTTCGTTTATTATAAATTGTAACTTTTAATATATTTGATGATTAATAATCCATATGTTTGTATTAAATTATATTAAAAGTAATTGTTTCACGTGAAACCTGAATAGTTATTTATTTTTTTTAAATAAGCATAATAAGAAAGAGTATATATTATCAAAAAACAGATATTATCAATTTAATATAATAAACCTGATGTTTCACGTGAAACTTGAAGAGTTATTTAGATTTTATAAATAGGAATAAGAAGAAAGAGTATGTATTATCAAAGAGCAAGAATTGTTAATCTGATATATAAATAATATACTTGATGTTTCACGTGAAACGTAAGCATTATAAACAAGTTATCCACATGTTTATAAACAAAAATGTTGATAACCCTGTGGATAATGTGTATAACTACGCGGAGTATAATCTATATATTGTACTATATAAGATAAAAAGTACAATATAGGTGAAAAACTTATCCACAATTCACTAAGGTAGTTATCCACAAATAAGAATGAAAATTAGCTGTGAAACATAAAAAAAGAGAATCAAGGGATAGAATATAATTTATCCTTTGGTTCTCTTTTTGTTAAGAATGATATATTACATTTGTTCTGGACACTCAATTCCTAAAAGGAGAAGGGCATCTTTAATTGTTTTCTTTGTAAGATGAACAAGGGTTACTCTGGCATTTCTTAATGCATCATCCTCCACATTTATTCTACATGCATTATAATACTTGTTAAAGGATTGTGCTACGTCTACAGCAAATCTTGCTACAACAGATGGCTCATATTTTTCTGAGGCATCAAGTACAACCTTAGGGAATCTAGAAATTTCTTTAAGTAAATCGATAGCTTCCACATCTGTTAGAAGTGAACAATCTATATCAGTGCTTGGAGTGTAATTTTCAACTTTTCTTAAGATGCTGGCACATCTAGCATATGTGTATTGTACATATGGACCAGTTTCTCCATCAAAATTGAGGAGCTTTTCCCATTTGAAAGAAACATCCTTGATTCGCTGGTTATATAAATCATTAAATAAAACAGCACCTACACCTATTTTTTTAGCAGTTTCATCTTTATCAGGAATGTTAGGATTCTTTTCCTCAATTATTTCTCTTATCTTAGAGATGGCTTCCAGAAGAATATCCTCTGCGTAAATTATATTACCACTTCTTGTAGAAAGCTTTGCACCCTCTAAGCTAACCAAACCGTAAGGGATGTGAACTAACTGATCTTTAGCCCATTCATTACCTAACAATTCAACTACTTTGAACACCTGTGAAAAGTGAAGCTTTTGCTCCTGACCAGTTACATATAAGCATTTTACAAAGTTATATGTTTCTTTACGGTAGAAGATTGCAGCCAAGTCACGAGTTGCGTATATAGAACTTCCGTCATTTTTTAATATGAGGCAAGGTGCCATATCGTATGCCTCTAAATCTACAATTTTTGCTCCCTCACTTTCTGTAAGGAGATTTGCTGACTGAATTCGCTCAACTACATTTGCAGTTTTGTCTCTATAGAAGCTCTCACCGTTGTAGCTATCAAAATCTATACCAAGAAGGTCATAGGTTCTTTTATATTCGATAAGACTTATGTCTTTAAACCACTGCCAAATCTTTAAGGCTTCTTCGTCGCCATTTTCCATTTTGCTGAACCAAGCTCTTGCCTCATCATTGAGAGCTGGATTTTTGTCAGCCTCTTCGTGGAATTTTACATAAAGTCTCATGAGTTCTGCCACACCTTCATTTTTAACGGCATCCTCATTACCCCAGGCTTTATAAGCAACGATTAACTTACCAAACTGTGTTCCCCAGTCGCCAAGGTGGTTAATTCTTACAACATTATATCCAAGCTTAGAATATATTTTGTATAAAGAGTTTCCTATAATTGTTGTACGCAAATGTCCTACATGGAAGTTCTTTGCAACGTTAGGAGAGGAGTAGTCTATACAGATAGATTGTCCATTACCTATGTCGGAACCTCCGAAGTTTTCGTCCATTGCTGCATTTATCATAGACTTAACAAAAGTTTCTTTATTTACGAAGAAATTTAAGTATGCTCCAAGAACCTGGATTTCATCAAGGAAGTCTACTTCTCCGATGGCTTCTTTGATATCTGAAGCTATCATTTGTGGAGCCTTTCTCATAGTTTTTGCGAGTCTAAAACAAGGAAATGCAAAATCACCCATTTCTGGTTTTGGTGGAATTTCCATAAGTCCTAATACTTCGTCTTTACTTAATCCTTCTACATTTTTGAAGATTAATTCTGCAATTTTTGATTTCATAGTATCCTCCGGTTGCTATATTATATATTATTCCTGAACAGGAAAATCAAATCTTACTGTGGTACCCTTTGTTGGGTCTCCGTTAATATGTAAGTTACCATCTAACAAATAGATTATCTCGTGAGCTTTATGTAAGCTGCTGTACCATGGACTCACTGTTAGATAGTCTGGGTTAATGCCTATTCCGTTATCAGTCAAGCAAACATCAATTTTGTTTTTGCTGATGCATACCTGAAGGTCAATGCTGTTGGCATTGGAATGTTTGAAGGCATTGTCAAAGAATATATTAAGTAACTTAATCAAATTAATTGTAAACACAGGGTGTAAATTGATTTCATAGTCTGTGCACTCTATGTTGGCATCTATTATACATTCTGGATGATTGTCTCTTTGGTGCATTACGAATTCATCCATCATATTCCAGATTGGCTGAGATGAATCTATCTTGGAATCAAGCTTACTGCTGATGTCTTCCACCACATCAAGAATACGTTTGGAGCTTTGAGTAAGCTCCTGGATAGTAATCTTTGCTCTGTTAATATCTGTGGAAAGAAGATAAGAGAGCATCTCAAGTTTATGGTTCATATTCATAATGCCATCTTTTACGTTTCTTTCTATAAGCGTAGAGTAGAAGGCTTTTTCAAAGGCATCATGCATAAGTATATTATATCCATGATTGGATACCTCGTTTGGAGTAGGTTCCTGAACAAATTCAAAGTCTTCGTTTTCTTCTGAAGAAGAGGAAGCAAGAAGTTCAGGAGCTAATGTTGCTGACATTTCCTTAATAGCATTTTCAGCATCATTTAATAGTGATAAACGTTTTTTTACGGAAGCAAGACTATATTCTAAACTGGAAATTTTGTTATATAAGGATTCCTTTACGGAAAGTAAATCATTTATCTTACCATCAATAAGTCGACTTTTTTCATTTTCCATATCGTCAGATACAGTTGGGGTAAAGACGCTTTTTCGGGAAGATGATTTAAATGCATATATATTTTTTGTCTTCTCTAATTCATCTATCTTGATATCTATTTCGAATGCTTGGGTTTTTAGTTTCTGGATGTTTTCCAAATCATCTAAAAATGAGTCATTAAAATAATCAAGCATATCCTTGTTTGCTTGTTGAATTAGATGTAAATTGTTTTTTGGTGTTTTTTCCATATTAGTCCCCCTAGAATGAATCTCCATTCTTTCTTGCTTCGTTTCTTCGTCTTATATATTCTTTTCGTTTTTTTCGTACATAAGACATTTTTTTATAGTAGTATCTGCCTACCACAAGGAGTATACCTACCATAATTAAAGTGGCAAAGAATTTGCCAAAACTAAAGTTGATTGGCCGCTTGATAATTCCTGCTGCTATGGCGGCTTCAACAGCGGCTTCGTCTTCTGAATTGATGTATCCGTCAAAATATACTGGTATACTATGAAGCAATGTGTCTTCGTGATATATCTTTAGATAACCAGATATGTGTTCATCCAACTCTTCCGTACTCATCTCATAGATGGTATCAAGATGACTGTAAGGAGTATCCTTTTCGGCTAAAACATAGGTTGATAAATCAGCTGTAAGAGTTAGCTTGCCTAAATTTTTGCCACCGTAGAAATCATTTAAAAATGTTTCTGTATTAGCTATATCTTCGCTTGTAAACTGGAAGGTATTTAGCGGATACATTTTAGCATATTTGTCGAAGGCATAATCAAAAAGTGCGGTAGTATCCATATATTTGTAAGCACCTAGACTGGCCTTCATAGTAACACATATGAGAGTTACGCCATCTTGCTGAGCCCAGCTTACTAAGGTACCTTGAGCCATATTGGTGTAGCCCACTTTACCACCATAACAGTATTTGTAGTAGTATTCAGATTCCGGATTTTGAAGCTGATTACCTTGAACTAGATATCTTGTCTCTGGTGTATATGAAGTTGGCTCTATCTCGTAGTATCTGGTTGAGGCAATGGTTACAAAATCAGGATTTTTAAGTGCTTCTTTTGTTATGAGAGCCATATCGTAGGCACAGGTGTAATGGTTGTCATTGTGAAGTCCGTTAGCATTTACAAAGTTAGTGCCAATACAACCTATTTCCTTTGCTCTGTCGTTCATTAGAGTACAAAAGGTTTCTAAGTCTCCTGATGTATGCTCTGCCAGACCCCAGGCAGCTTCATTTGCAGACGCAAGCATAGTAGCATATAAGGCGTCTTTTACAGTGATTTGTTCACCGGCCTTTAAACCAATATGAGTGCTGTCCCAATCTATACCATATACTGCCTCTTCTGACATAGTAATTACTGAGTTAATATCATTGTTTTCAAGAGCAACTAAGGTTGTGAGTATCTTAGTAATGCTGGCAGGATATAAGGTAGTGTATGCATTTTTTTCATATAATATCTGTCCTGTTGCTGCATCCATAACAATAGCAGCTTCGCTATGTATATCCGGTGCATCTTCAGGGGGTATTGACTCTTGGGTATCAGTTTCTGTAGTGTTTTCCGTAGAACTTGCATAGACAGGTTGTACAGATAGAGCTACTACTAAAACTACTGTATATAATATAGAAATAATTTTTTTCAAATTAATCAATCCTTTTTTGAAATTTAACACATATATACTCAATTATCCTATAGATTATGAAAAAACACAAGAATTAATTTTTATATGGAAAATGTTTTCTATAGATGTTATTATACTGACTTAGAGAGTCTTATTTTTTGGAGGATGCTATGAGATTAAGAAATGTTAAAGGTTCTAGAGAAACTATTGCGGTAAGTGAATTTGTTGTTCAGGACGAGAAGTCTATGAAGGGAAAGTGGAAGGAAAAATTCGGAAATGATAATCCTATTAATATAGAAATAGGTATGGGTAAGGGCCGCTTTATTATGGATTTGGCTAGACTCAATCCTGATATAAATTATGTGGGAGTTGAAAAGTTTTCCAGTGTTTTAGTCAGAGCTATTGAGAAGCAGACAGAAGAGAAGCTTCCGAATCTTTGTTTTATTAGAATGGAAGCTGAAAATATTGAGGATGTGTTCGAGAAGGAAGAGGTGGATTATATTTATCTTAATTTCTCTGATCCATGGCCAAAGGACCGACATGCAAAACGAAGATTAACTTCTGTTCAGTTTTTAAAGAGATATGAGAATATTTTAGCTAAGGATGGAGGCATAACCTTTAAGACAGATAATAGACCTCTTTTTGATTTTTCATTAGAGCAGATAAAAGAGGCTGACTGGATTATAGATAATCATACTTTTGATTTGCATAACTCCCAGTATGTAGAGGGCAATATTATGACAGAGTATGAAGAAAAGTTTTCTAAGATGGGTAATCCTATATGTAGAGTTGTGTGTCACCCAAAAAGATAAGTGTAAACATATATGCATCTATGAATATAATATAATAAGAAGAAATTAGGAGTATTATATGGGATGCAAAAAATTAAAACACAGGTTGAATGCATATATTTATGGAAAATGTGGAATAAATAAGGATATAGTTACATTAGCGAACAGTTTAAATACCATAAAATGTGGCCATTTTACTTGTGTTTCGGGTTGTGTTAGAAAAAAATGAAAAAATTTGAAAAAAAAGCTTGCAATAATTCGATATATGTAATATAATCATTTTTGTTCTGAAAAAGACGAACAACTTCATACGGGCCGCTAGCTCATTTGGTAGAGCACCTGACTCTTAATCAGGGTGTGCGGGGTTCGAGCCCCCGGCGGCCCACTTTTTAAAAAGCATCGGTTTTGCAGATATATAAGCTGCGGGGTCGGTGTTTTTGTTTTATAGAAAACTTTGGGGGAATTTATGGATTATAATTCTTTAATAAAAACAGAAGATACAGATGTATGCTTTAATGACTGGGAAGAGTACAGAAACAATCTTACAGATTACGTTATGGATTCCATAGAAAGCTACTATACAAGAGAATATTTAAAAAGAACAGGAAAAAAGAGACTTGTCAGAAAATATGGTATGAAAGAGATAGTTGAAGAATTAGGGGAAAAACCTTCTCTTGCCATATGGGGAGCCGGTGGCTGCAACGATATAGACATATGTCGACTGGCAAAATATTTTAAGTTAATATTGATAGACCACAATCTTGAAAAAATAGTTTATGCAAAAAAACGATATAATCTATCTGATGATGAGTGTATCTGTGTTGATTTGAAGTTTTGGGATATCTCTAATGATGATTACCTTATGATGGAGGCTATGATAAAAGATGAGGTTACAGGAGAAGAATTGGGAAATTATATAGAGGATATGATAGCTAAGATGCCTAGATATGATTACAGCACTATGCCACATTTTGATTTCAGTGTAGCGGTGGGATTAGTGAGTCAGCTAAATTCCAGATTAGCGGCCTTGCTTCATATAAATAAATACCAATACGATATGACTAAATACCTTTATAATATGAATTTTGATGCTGTAGATAAATTTCTTAATGCCATAGTAGGTATTACAAACAAAATGTTTGTTTTAGGTTATGAGGATAGAATTTTGGAAACTGAAGGTAAGGTGGCTGGAAATGATATTTTAGAGAATAGAATTACTAGTATGATTGAATCAGAGAATATAAAGAATTTTATGGACAAGGAACTGGTCTGGAATTTTATTTCAGAAAAAAGTTATATTATGCAAATAAATTCATATGAATTAATATAAAAAAATAACGTTCATAGATATGATTAAAATTAGGGATAAAATAGAAGATATACATTGATAATATTCTTGAAATAAAAATTGGTTTATGTTATTATCTTCTTGTATATTTTAATTTAAAGAAAAAAAGATTATAAGGGAGGATTAAACATGAATTGTTCAGTATGTGGAGCAACTTATGCAGACGGACAGCCAGCTTGTCCTAATTGTGGAACACCAGCTCAGCCAATGATGCAGCAGCCACAGATGCAGCCAATGGGAGGCATGGCACCAATGGGTCAGCCAATGCAGCCTCAGATGGGTTATCAGCAGCCAATGGGTCAGCCAATGGGAGCACCTATGGGAGGTATGGCACCAATGGGCGGACCAGCACCAGTTAATAATCAGTATATGCAGGGTACAGGAATGAGCGGATTCCTTAACTCATTGAAGTCAGATGTTATGAAGATTGTTGGTCTTGTTGGAGGACTTTTAGTACTTATTTCACCTTTCTTCTCATGGTGTACTTTAAAGGTAGATATGTGGGGAGTAAAAGAGAGTGATTCATACTCAATGTTCTCACTTGGTAGAGAGTATAGTGACGTACGTACATATTACATTTGGACTGTACTTCTTATCGTTATCGGTTTAGGATTACTTCTTTGGGATGCAGCAGATTTCTTCCCAGCACTTGCAGATACTAAGGCTAAGTTATCTAAAGTTCCTTATGTTGAGCTTATCGCTATCGGTGTTGGTATACTTGTTGTAATTATCGCACTTATGAATGGAACAGTTAAAGATGTTATCGAGTTATACGATGATTTAGGTGGAGAGGCTTCACACGGAGTAGGTCCTATCGTAGCATTTATCGGTCTTGCACTTGCAGCAGTTCCAAGAGTTATGAAGATAGTTAAAAAGTAATATAAACATTTACTGAAAAATGTGTTATTATAATGTGGAGTAGTGATTAATCATTACTCCACATTTATATTTTGTATGGGTTGTTAGGAGGTAATTTATGACCTGTAAGCATTGTGGAACAGAAATTAAAGACGGTTTGGACTATTGTTTGGAGTGCGGTGAACCAATAGAAGATAAGGTAGTTATAACAACTGTAAAAAATATTCCTATAGAGGCAAAACCATTTTTGGATTTTTCTGGATATGTAAAAGCTTTGAGCAGTAATGTATGCATATGTCTTTCGCTGCTTGGAGCTATATGTCTATATCTTTCACCTTTCATGAAATGGTTGGAAAAGACTGTACATGGAGAGAATGTTTCAGGTGGTTTGTTTGATTTAGGTGCAAAAAATGGAGATATGTCTATAGGTGATGGTAAGCTTTGCCTTTTTGCGGTGCTTATACTTGTTACAGGTCTTTATATGCTAGCTATGTCTGGACGCAAATATATAAAACCACTTATGTTTTGTGACAATATTGTTGTTAGAATAGTGCCAGTTGTCCTTGCTATAGTTATTTTGGTACTTATCATGACCAATGATACATATTCGAATTATTGTAAGGTGGCTAACATATCACCCTTTACATTTATTGGGCCTATACTTTTTATTGTGGGCATTTTGCTTTACGGTATATCGTTATTTCTTGAGAAAAAGGAGAGTTAGATATGGATAATTATAATGGACAGAATAATCAGTATCAGCAAAATTATAATGGTTATGTGAATAATGAGCAGTATCAATATCAACAAAATTATGTTCAGTATAATCAGCAAATGTATAACGTAGCTCCACAGCCACAAGTTTATGAGACTGATGTTAAGAGAAAGTTTTTCAGTGTGAGTATGATTCTTTGTCTGCTTTCAACTTTACTTATATTAATTGGTTTTTTGATGCCAGCTATAGATTTTTCTCATTTTCATGAAGAGATAGATATACAGTATAACTTATCAAAGTTATGTAAAAATATTCGACTTATATCACCACTTTGGACTGCTCTTCCAGTTGGATTCATCATAGGAATTGTATTTATGGGAATTCTTGCTTTTGTAAGGATTCCGCAGTTTAGACTTATTCCTTGTATATTAATCATTGCTATGTTTGTAATTATGTTGGTTGATATGAACAATGTAATTGTATGGGCAGATGATTTACTTAACAGTGAGTCTATTCAGGAGCTTGTTAAACAGGAATTTGTGATAAACAAGACAGAAGTGTTTAAGAGCCTACAACCAGGTATCTACGTTATGGTTGCAGGAACTATTTTAGGAATTATAAGCAGTTTCATAAAACCATCAGAGGCATAAAAAACTCCCCTTTCACTGCGTAACATTTTGTGGAAGGGGAATTTTTTGTATTATAGCATAGAACTTGGGGGTATATTCTTCGCAACTCTACGGGTTCAAGTGTATCTAAGGCTTAAGCTTTCGATATTTTATTACGTGCCGCTCCCATAAACTCGTATGTCATAGAGAATATAACTATGGATTTTTGAAGACAATTAGCTTGTACCAAATATCAAGATTTTATAACTTGCGATGAATGTACTGCGAAAGCGATGTTTGAGTCCCACTAAGTGGGACGAGTTTCGCGAAAGCAGTACTAATCAAACATCGCAAGTTTAAAATCTTAGATATTTGCACAAGCGTAGAGTTGCGAAAAAATCCATAGTTATATTCTCTATGACATACTCAGACAAATGTCCGCGGCACGATTTATCGAAAGCTTATAAGCCTAAGATACACTAAGAACCCTAATTGTCTTCAGAATATACCCCCAAGTTCTATGCTATAATACAAAAATATCCCCACCCGGAAATGTTTCTTTCGGGTGGGGAGTTTGTTTTTTAGTTTATGGTTTTATCTGCGATTTCTTTTACGATGTCTTGGATGAACTTGTCAGCTGGCATGCTTCCAAGGTCACCGTCCTCGCCACGTTTTCTAACAGAAACTGTAGCGGATTCTTCTTCGTTAGCTCCGATGATAAGCATGTATGGAAGCTTGTTGAGACGAGCCTCACGAATCTTGTAACCAATCTTTTCTGCTCTTTCATCAATAGTAGCACGAACTCCAGCAGCTTTAAGCTTAGCAAGTACAGAGTTTGCATACTCGTGGTGCTTCTCCGAGATAGGAAGGATACGAACCTGCTCAGGTGATAACCAAGTTGGAAATGCACCAGCGTACTTTTCAATAAGCCATGCAAGAGTTCTCTCGTAACAACCCATTGAAGTTCTGTGGATGATGTAAGGTCTTTCCTTCTCTCCATCCTTGTTGATGAAGTACATATCGAACTGCTCTGCAAGGAGTGCATCCCACTGAATTGTAATCATTGTATCTTCTTTGCCATATACGTTCTTTGCATTAATATCTACTTTAGGTCCATAGAATGCAGCCTCTCCTACATCTTCAGTAAATGGAATATTTAATTCGTTAAGGATATTTCTAATATCCTGCTCTGTCTTCTCCCAAACCTCTGGCTCACCGATATATTTTTCCTTATTTTCAGGATCCCATTTTGATAAGTGATATGTTACATCCTCCTCAACCCCAAGTGTCTGCAAGCAGTACTGTGCAAGAGCGATACAATCCTTAAACTCACTAACCATCTGGTCAGGTCTAACGATAAGGTGTCCCTCCGAGATAGTGAACTGACGAACTCTTGTAAGACCGTGCATTTCTCCTGAATCCTCATTTCTAAAGAGGGTTGAAGTCTCACCATATCTGCAAGGTAAGTCTCTGTATGACTTCTGGCTTGCCTTATATACATAGTACTGGAATGGACAAGTCATAGGACGGAGAGCAAATACTTCCTTATCCTTTTCTTCATCACCAAGTACAAACATACCATCTTTGTAGTGATCCCAATGTCCTGAAATCTTGTAAAGGTCAGACTTTGCCATAAGAGGAGTCTTAGTCCTCATATAGCCGCGCTTTTCTTCCTCGTCCTCAATCCATCTCTGGAGAGTCTGAATAATCTGAACACCTTTTGGCATAAGAAGTGGAAGTCCCTGACCAATAACATCTACAGTTGTGAAAAGCTCAAGCTCACGACCAAGTTTGTTGTGGTCGCGAAGCTTAATGTTTTCTAAAAACTCAAGTCTTTCCTCAAGGTCAGCCTTCTTTGTAAATGCAGTACCATAGATACGAGTAAGCATCTTGTTGTCTGAGTTACCTCTCCAGTATGCACCTGAAGATGAAGTAAGCTTGAAGAATTTAACAGCTTTTGTGTTCATAAGGTGAGGACCTGCACAAAGGTCAGTGAAATCACCCATAGTATAGAAGCTGATAATAGCATCCTCTGGAAGGTCATTGATAAGCTCTACCTTGTAAGGCTCCTCTTTTTCTTCCATAAGCTTGATTGCTTCAGCTCTTGGAAGTGTAAATGCAGTAACCTCAGAACCTTCCTTAACAATCTTCTTCATCTCAGCTTCAATCTTATCTAAGTCCTCACGGCTAAGTGAAGGCATATCGAAATCATAGTAGAAACCATTGTCGATAGCTGGTCCTATGGCACATTTTGCATCTGGGAAAATATGCTTAACTGCCTGAGCTAAGATATGGCTTGCAGTGTGCCAGAAGGTTTTCTTTCCTGCCTCATCGTTAAATGTAAAAATGTTAAGAGTAGAGTCCTTATCAACAATTGTTCTAAGGTCACATACTTCTCCGTTAATCTCTGCTGCACAAGCCATACGTGCAAGACCCTCGCTAATATCAGCGGCTATGTCATAAGCACTCATTGGCTGAGCGTACTCTTTTGATGATCCGTCTTTTAAAGTGATAATCATAGTTTTGCTTCCTTTCTGTAATGATATTTACGCTTAGGAATAAAGAAAGTCCCTAGCGTATAAAAACGCTAGGGACGATAAATCGCGGTTCCACCCTAGTTCCATTTGAAAAAACAAATGACACTTCTTTAAGATTGTAACGTAATCAACGGCTTATATTTTGTATAAGCAGCTCCGAGGTAGTCTTCCCATAAGCGTGTTCTGAATTCTCTCTCAGCGGGTAGTGGAATTCTCTCTGTAGTCCGTTTTTATGGTACTCGTCTCTTCATAGCCGATAAATTATTTAACTAAAATTGATTGTAGAACTGAAAAACTAAAATGTCAAGTGGGTTTTTTAAAATCAGATTCTTAATATGATTTTTTAAATTAATACTATATCATCAAAATTTTGGTTAATTATATATAATAAAACACCGATATAAAAAGAGTGGGAATACTATTTTTGAGGTGAGCAGCATGAGAATTCAAAACAATATACTAGCAATGAATGCTGAACATATTTTTAATAGAAATACCAAGATTCAGTCCAAGAAGATGGAAAAACTTTCTAGTGGATATAAGCTTAATCGTTCCGCAGATGATGCAGCGGGATTAAGTATATCTGAGAAGATGAGAAACCAGATTCGTGGACTTAATGTGGCGTCCAATAACATAGAGGATGGAATTAGCTACGTGCAGGTGGCTGATGGAGCTTTGTCAGAGATACATAGTATGTTACATCGTATGGAAGAACTTGCTGTAAAATCTGCAAATGACACGAATAATGTTGAGGATAGACAAGCTATAGATAATGAGATTCAATGTCTTAAAGAAGAGATAGAAAAAGTTCTTGAGGATACGGAATTCAATGGTAAAAAGATTTGGGATGAGGATGCTGAGACAAGAACTCAGATAGGAACAGAAAAACAACAGGCACTCAAGATAACTAGTCAGTATCGTAGCATTACTGTTACTGAGGTGAATAAGGGTGCCATAGCTAAAGACGGATATACTATCAATGTACAGGGCACAGATGAAACAGATCCCGATACATACGGTTTTAAGGTTAGTTGGACTGGCTGGAATGGAAATAACTATGAGAGCAAGCTTATTGGCTGGGATGACATTGGTGCTTTAGATAATGAAAAAGTGTCCTTTGTTTTAGGGGATTATTTAGATAAAACAGCTACCCCTGAGTTAGAGGGAATCAATTTGCCAATTGAATGGACCACTGCAGAGACAGCAACTTTGGATGATATAGCCCAAAGTATAGATGGGGCAACTCTTGACAGTTACGTTAATTCTTCAGAAGCAATATCTACGAACACTCCTGTAAATGGAATCAGCTTTAGTATAAATACAAATTATTTATCAGAGCTGGCAAGTGATAGAAATGTGGATGCTTACGATACTGGATGGATTGAACCGGCTTCAGGTACAAATAGTCCTAATATTACCTCTATGCCAACCTATACGGATGTAACGGAGGATACAGGTTGGGTTATAAAGTTTGATATGAAAAATATAGGCACAGTTACAGCCACAGCCACAGATATGGAATATCATTCTAATGATTTAGATGCGGATGATGAAGGTTCATGGTGGGAGTATCATACAGATTCTCGTGGTAATAAGTTTAAAGTGACTAATTCATATGGTCAATCTGTGGGTACAACGGGTTCTTTGCTTGGTGTTATAGATACAATAACTAATTCTCAAAATCGAGTTGGAAGCAATGGTAAAGGATTATCACTTACAGATAATGCGGAAAATGGAGGAATTATAACCATAAATTTTGACCTTAATGCGGACAGTAGTTTTTCCTACGGAGGAAATAGTGGTAGTAAAGTTGGTACTCTTACTATGAGAATAGATGTGTATGATAGTGATACAGAGCAAAGCTTGATGAATCGAATTAAGACAGGTTTAAATTACACAACTGTATTGGATGCATATCAAGGAAACGCAAATAATAACACGTCATATAAAACTACTACCGGATATGCAGGAAGTGTAAACAATCATGAGATAGATGTTCCAATTTACGATGTTTGGGTAGATCTTGGAATCCAGACCGGCGCCAATGCGGGAGATTGTTTCCATATTAAGTATGATGTTATAAGATTGCGTAATCTGGGCATCGAGGATACCAATGTACTTACAAGACAAGATTCTGAGAAAGCCATGACAGATATTCAGGAAGCAGTAAAATTTGTGTCTAAGCAGAGAAGCTTGTTTGGTGCATATACCAATCGTATGGAATTTACACTGAATGGTAATGAAAATTATGCAGAGAATCTTCAGAGTGCAGAGAGTCAGATTCGTGATACGGATATGGCATATGAGATTATGGAACATTCAAAGATAAGCATATTACAGCAGGCGGCACAGGCAATGCTCTCAAATGCAAACAGTCAGCCAGAGAGCGTGTTGCAGCTTCTTCCATAGTATATTTAATAATACATAAAAAAGACACGATCTAGTCGATTTTAATCTTCGATTAGGTAGTGTCTTTTTTATATTAAATTATTGGTTATTCACTTAAGCCATCAATTTCTTCCTTACATTTCTTGCCTTCAGCAAGAAGTTTTTTTAATGTGGAAGCATCATTATTTTCCATAGCATCTCTGTACTCTGTAAGTGACTTGATGAAGTAGTCAAGTTCGGTAAGAAGATGTTCTTTGTTTTCTAAGAAAAGTTCTGTCCACATAGTTTCGTTGAGCCAGGCCACACGAGTTAAATCCTTGTAGCTTCCTGCGGAAAAGCCATCGTGGCTTTTTGCCGTTGGACTTTTTACATAAGCATTAGAAACTACGTGAGCCATCTGAGATGTAAAGGCAATCATTGCGTCGTGACGATTTGCATCGCAAATAGTAAATTTTCCAAAATGTATAGGAGAAAGAAGCTTTTTAGCTCTTTCGACAGTTTCTGTATCATCCAATTGTTCTGGAACTAAAACCATAGATGCACCATTGTACATAGTTTTAGTGCTGTACTCAATACCTGAAAAATGACGTCCCGCCATAGGGTGTCCACCTACAAAGGTAAAGCCATATTCCCTTGCTATAGGAAAGCAAGCATCACAGATATATTCTTTAACACCACAGCAGTCTATAACCATAGTGTGGCTAGCTATGTGAGGGGCATTTGATCTAAGATATTCAATAGTTGCATCTGGATAAAGGGCAATAAGAATCAAGTCACACTCAGGAATACTTTTCTCATTTAACTCTCCGTCTATTATCTTCATATCGTAAGCGCTTTGCATGGCATTTTCACTTATATCATATGCAAGAACCTTGTATTCGCCGTGTTCACCATATGCTTTTGCAAAGGAACCGCCGATAAGTCCCAAACCAACTATTCCAACTGTCATAGAAAAACCTTCTTTCAAAATATGATTCTTTATAGGTTGCATTATATCACGTTAAAGTGCGAAAGTAAATGCCAAAAAAGCAATACAAAATTCATATGAATAACTTAGGAAGAACTTGGTAATAATTCGGATATAGAAAGGTAAAAAACCAAAATATTTAAGTATTAAAAGAAAGAGGGATTATATGAGCAAGAAATCAAGAATTTATGTGATAGTACTTATATGGGCAGCAGCTCTTCTACAGTTATTTATTAACTCTGCCATTAATAGAGAGGAGAAAATGGTGGAACAGGTTATGAGTCAGGGAGTTGATAATCTTATGGAAGGGTCGGTAAAAGCGTACTCTTATTATGGTAAGCAAGTACTAAGTCCTGAGGCAAAAGAGTTAATTGCAAAAAATATAGCAGCGGAATTAGGTGTAACTGGGGGATATGAAATAAGTCATAGAAGTGAAGGTGAAGGTAACACTACAGTTTTATCAAAATGTGGGCAGCAGGGAGATACCAAGATAAAGGTGATTTCACTTGTGGAAGAGGATGAGTATGGACAAAAGCTTATGGAAAATTATATCATGGTAGAAATTGTGCTTAAGGGCTCAAATGGTTCAGCAGCTTATACCTACAAAGAGATAGTTGATGAACTATATGAAGGACTTGGGATGGAGCCAAACACCAATATTTATCTCCTTTCTCAGTATCCGGGAGAACTAACTGAAAGTGAGATAGACAGGGAGACAAAAGATTTTCTTGAGATTATGGATGCAGTAGAGGTTGAGGCTGTAGAGTTCGAAGGAGTAACTACAATTTATGGTTATAGCAATGGAATAGAAGAATATGTATATCAGGGGGATAATCGAGTAAATGTAAACATTGCATTTTCTTATGACGAGGAACAGGATGTAACTTATATTCATAGGGCAGTGCCATTTATAGATAGGTCGTTTTAAAATAGTGCTCTCCAATTCTAAAAAGGGATTGGAGAGCATATTATTTTAATAATGCATTTTTTAGGTGGAGTATGAGAACAAAGCATTTTTTTGTTTTACTAGGTCTACTAATCCTTTTATGTAGTCTTTCTGCTTGTGGAAAGAAGGAAGAGGAAGCAAGAAAAGATATTGATTTTACTGTGTGTGACAAAACCAAACTACCAGAGGAATTAGTTGAAATTATAGAAGAAAAGAAACACAAGGTATTTAAGCTTAGCTATATAAACAATGATTATATGTATATAGTGATTGGCTATGGAGAGAAAAACAGACAGAATTTAAATGTGGTGGTTGAGGATTTGTACCTTACTGATAATGCCATATATGTGGAAACCAATCTTATTACAGAGGAAGAAAAAGAAGATAATCAGATGACTGGTGGAGCGTCTATGTATCCATATATTGTACTAAAGTGTGAAAAATATGATTTGCCAGTGGTTTTTGATATAGATTAAGGAGCATAAAAAAGGGTAGGAAGGAATATATTTAGAAACATAGGCACACAGATTATATATGAATAGGTGGAGGTTTTATGGATTTTTGTAGAAAAGATATACATACAAGTATTTTGAAGGCTTCAAAGTATTCTCAACTTACCATAGATGAGGATTTTAATGTCCCAGATTCTAAGGAAGATATAGATAAGGTTATAGCAAAGGATGGTTACATAGTTGTAGACGAGGTTGTGTCTGAGGAAAATAGAGTTAGGGTAATCGGTGAGGTTTTCTTTAAAATTTTATATAAAACCGTAGGGGAAAAGCCGGACATTGAGGTATATGAGGGGAGTATTCCTTTTGAAGACCAAGTAAATGTGGATGGTATGACTAGAAGTAATGTGGCGGATAGTCAGTGTAGGCTGGAGGACCTTACCGTAAGCGTCATAAATTCAAGAAAAATAGAGGTTCGGGGACTTATAGGTAATGCAGTAAGTGCTTATGAAGATTTGAAAATTAATGCTGCCACAGACCTGGAAAATGGTCAGGGAATTGAGTGCCAGTATAAAAAGATTGTGTCAACAGATACGATTATCTCTAAAAGAGATGTGTGTAAAATTAAGGAAGAAATTGATATTCCTCAGAATAAACCTAATATAAAGTGTATTATGTGGTCTTCGGTAGAGCTAAGAAATATAGAGACCAAGCCCCTTGATAATAAGCTCAGTATTCGAGGAGAGATTGAAATATTCGTAGTTTATAAAGGTCAGGAAGAGCATCTTCCGATACAGTATCTTTTCTCCGTAAGGACTATTTCTAGAGAGCTGGAATGTAGTGGTGCAAAGGAAGGAATGATATCGGAGGTGGATGCATTTCTTGGGAAAGGGGATGTGTGCATTCGCTCCGATGCCGACGGGGAAGACCGCGTAATTGGTGTGGAATACAATATGGATATGAATATAAAAATGTATGAGGAGCAGGAGATAAATATTCTTCATGATATGTTCTCTCCTCAGGTGGAAATTATTCCTGAAACCAGTGAGTTTTGTTATGAGAACCTTCTTATTAGAAATCAGGCTAAGGCAAAAATTACTCAGAGAAAGCGGTTAACAGCTAGTCAGGGAAAGCTTCTGCAGATATGTCATGTATATGGTTCGGTTGATGTGGATGACGTGGATATTGAGGAGAGCAAGATTCATATATCCGGTGTGGTAAAAACCAGCGTATTGTATATTTCCTCCGGGGATGACCCTATGAACTGTATGGAGCTTGATATGCCATTTGAATACTCTGTTGATTCAGTGCCTCTTACCAGAGAGGACTCTGTAAGAATCATACCGAGTCTAGATCAGCTCAGTGCAGTTATGCAAAGTAGTGAGGAAGTGGAGATAAAGGCTCAGGTTAATCTAGGAATATCCGTATTTTCTAAGTCTAAGACTGAGGTTATAACTGATATGAAGTTAGTTCCTATAGATTATGAGAAAAAGGCAGCTATGCCTGGAATTGTGGGATATATTGTGAAAAAAGGAGATACCCTTTGGTCGATTGCTAGAAAATATTATGCAACTACAGAATCTATACGGTCAATAAATAATCTTGATAGTGATAATCTTAAAGAGGGGGACAGATTGGTTATAGTTAAGTCGTAGAGAGAATAAAAAACCTAAGTATTGCAGAACGATGTTTGAGCAATACTTAGGTTTTTTAATTAAATATATTAAGATTATAAACCTTCGTGAAAAAATTTACTATAATATCCAAACTCTTCAGACGTAGGGGTACCAGGTATGGCAACTATGAAAGAACGTACATAATGTGGGCTCTCACCAGGAAAGCTTGTATCATATGGTTCTGTTTCAAATATTTCATAATCTTCGTTGTATGTGTAGGTGGTAGAATAACCATCTTCACCATATATGGTAAGTGTGTTTCTTGTTGGGTCAAAAGTGTAATCACAGTAACGTTCACTGTATAAATCCGGTATATCTATATCTCGATATGCAACCTTACATTTTCCATTTTTGTCGAAGGTATAAACAGTCCAACAAGGAGCTTGTATGCTGGAAGCATAAAATGTTTGAGAGTATAATGCTTCCTCCACAGAACCATTGTAGTATATCTTATTTAAAGCAAGTACATTGACAGAGGTCGCCATGTCATAGTTATGTATGAAATTATACCTGTCATAAATATCGATAGAATCGTTGATTGCTACATGAGATAAATCATCAAGCTCGTGAATATACTTTATTTCAAAGGATATATTTGAACCAGTCTCGTCGATATAAACAAGAGTAATGAAGTTTTCTCCATTGTTTACAAAGCATTCTTCGTCAAGTTCACCATAGCTCCAAAGATTGTTACGCCATGGACTTGCATAATCAAGAACAAAGAAACAAGCTTCATTTGTACCATCACCATCGATATCCCCTTCTTCAAAAACATAGTTTTGGTTTGATTTTTTTAAATGTTCTCTATAATTAAAAACTACATCATTATAGTTAGCATTTTCAATTGATACTTCTTTTATGTTGTCTATATTGTTGGAAATATCAGTGTAAGTTTTATATTTTTCGGTAATGGAAGCATATTCCTCGGCGGAAATATTATTTTCACCTGCGGTATATGTATGGATTGGATTATAGTTTTCATCGCAAGTAAATCTATAATTTGCTTGACAAATCCAGCCATAATCCCATTCATAATACGATATTTCTGTATTTGTTGCAGCCGCATAATCATTCTCATAAAATATGTTGGTTTCGTTATATATAGCCATATAATTACTTCCTGCAGCACCGGTGGCTGTGTGTATTTCACACATAGGATTACTACTATCACTAAAAGCATAGTAGGTTTGTCTTCCGTAAAACGGAGAGGATTCAGGAAGATTTTTACTTACAAACAAATCACCTATTCCATCCATATTTGGATCCATAATTACCGCCCCCACAATAGAACCTTCTTGATTTTCTAATATACCTGCTAGAACAGCATAATCCACCAAATAAAAATCCTCAAATTCATTGTATATAATCTGTTCTTCTGTGGTTTGTTCAGCTGTTATTTCGGTTGTTGCTTCAGTTGTTATTTTTTCCGAGGTAGTGGTTATATCTGATAAATCTATTTTGCTGTTGTTGTTATTTTTGTCACAGGCACATAAACCAAGTAATAAAGTAAAAACGGCTAAAAATTTCGGTATTTTTTTATAATTTGTCATAAAAGTTCCCTCCTGAAAGATTTTGTATAATTATACATTTTGGAAAAATCATATTCAATTAAGTGTGCATAAACGACAATGAAGCAGTCGTAGAAATATGAATTAAATTTTAAAGTGAAAAAAATGAAGAACTGTTTTTGCAAGGAGAAGTGTTATTTATGCAAGGTGTATTGAACGAATAGTTTACAATGAAATATAACTATAATTAACAACGGTAGGGGGACGGTTATTATACTTGAGAAAAGATATGGGAACAACACAGAAAAACACAATATTAAAAGATTTTATTGAGATTATATGTAATAGAGAGAAGATATATTTGAACACAAATTGCATAGTGTATATTGAAAGAGTTAACAGGAAAGTACAGATAGTTTGTGAGAATGAAAGATATTTAATCTATGATTCTTTAAATAATATTGAAGAGAAATTACCATCAGATTTTATTCGTTGTCATATTGGCTACATTGTGAATAGTAGATTTATAAATAGTATTGGAAATAAAAGCATTAAGATATATAATGGAGAAGAAATATCATTGGGCAGAGCATATAAATCTAAAATTAGTGCTATGCTAAATCAAGAAGGATAAAGTACTCCATGAGAAAAGCTAATTATACAGGAAAATTATATATTGGATTAGTTGTGGGTTTGATAATGATTGTACAGTTTGCGGATTCTTATTCTGCAGAGCTTTTTTCCAAGATACAGTCATTTGTTATTGGAGATTTTTTCATAAAGAACACTCAACTTGATATGGAAGAGGCAGTGTCAAGATTAGGATATATGATGCTGCCCTTTTATATTGTGCCTGCATTATCCCCTCTTGCTAGAATATTTGTAGATAGATATGGAAAGAAAAGGGTGATGGTTGTAAATCTCGTTTTTCTTGCTATAGGCTGTGGTGTTTGTGGATTGACTGATAATATATGGGTATATCTTTTGGGAAATGGGTTAGTAACCTTTGCAACAAGTATAGACATACAAAATATATATATTGCACAAGATTTACCAGAAAAAAGAAGGGCAACAGTTAGAGGAATACTAAGTGGAGTTACAGCTGTTGCAGCAATGTTAATTCCTGTATGTAGAGGATATTTTGTGAATACAGACTATGGATGGAGAGGTGTTTATGGTATTGCTATATTAGTAAGTATTATAGCACTTTTTGTCGTTATTATTGTTAAGGAAAATAAAGTAGCGTGGGTTCAATTGCAGAAAACACCGGAAAGAGTAGAAAAGAGTAAACTAAATGATTTGTTAATAAAAAAATATCTGTTGATATTATTTTTTATTGGGATTGCGACAAGTGGTATAACTATGTACAATGAGCCAATTTTAGCTAATCTTGGTTATGAAGAGAACGCTATAAATCAGGTACTTTTAGCGCAACCTATAGCACTTCTTATTATAAATATTATAATAGGTATCTTTGCAGATAGATATGAAAGAAAAAATGTTGCAGGTATCAGTCTTAGTATAGCAATAGTATTCTTATTGGCATATGTAATTGGTTCAAAATATGAGTGTATTTCATACATTTTGGGGATTTTCTGGGGAGGTATGGTTGGAGCATATTTTTCAGCGGTTAACATACTATTTCTTGTTTTAATGGAAAACGCAAAAGATAACAATATAGGAAAAATATCAGCCATATCAGCATATATAAACGGAGCTGGTAATGCTGTTGGAATTGTTATATGCACAGTATTGGTAAAAGTAGCAGGTATGGAGATAGTAAAAATTTCTACTGCCATACCTGTGCTTCTTGTTGCTATAATACTTCTATTAAAAGTAGAAAAGTTTAATTTGAAAGAGAGTTAATATTGTGAATTATTCTTTTCTTGTGTATCCTGTCAAGTCCATGCATGCACAGGTAACAATATATTAGTATGCAACCTATGGTAATAGGAACAAAAAGAGCATAGATTCCAAGGTGCCATACAAAAATTGCGAGAAGTATACCATAGAGTAATGACATTGTGATTTTTGCGTTATTTCTAAATACATATTGTCTATGATAGAAGAGCATTCGATCTGTCTCCGGGAATATTTCGTCAATTGTTTTTCCCTGTTCAAATAAACTCACATTATATGTAAATATTCCTCTCATCCAATCTGTATCCTTGATGATGCCATTTGCATAAAGGGAGAGAAAAGTCTTTTCTGCCCAGGCGGGATTGTCTTCCGCATGTGAGCTTGCATAGGCAAGTAATGAAAGATTGCTATAGCTAGTTCTTGATATAATAAGAGTTGTAATAGTGTATATACCAATTGCCAGTAGAAAAAGAGTTACTAAAAGGTTAAGGGTTGTGATGTCCTTGAACCGTAAATAGTGGATTACTTTGTCTCCTAATAATATATTTAGAGATACAACAAGTATAAATAGTAAATCGAAGTACAATAAAACTATGGTGTATATGTATAGATTATATCTAAGTCTCTCATGGGCTATAAGAAAAATATGCTTATAGCAGGCACCGCTGTGAACGTGAATAGTGTTTTTATAGTAGTCATCTTTGGAGTTAAATCGTGTTCTCTCATACTCCCACTTATATATTTTAGCTATACCCTTCCACTGGCTTATAAGTTCGCCTTCTTTGGATGTGTTCTTGTCGTAGACGATTCGGGTCAGTGCATCATGAAAATGTTTATCTACAAACATAACTACAATGATGAAAAAGAAAATTAAGGCTACAAGTATAGGGAAGCTATTAGCTGTAAAAGATACAATAATAGCTAAAATTAGCATGATATATACAAAAAATTTTAGAGAATTACGCAAACGTTCTCTCGAGGTATTGCAGTTGCTGAGATTATTAAATGGTTCAATGGTAAAATGTTTAATATCTTCCTTGAATTTCGTTTCCAAACATTTATCAGGGAACTCGTCCATATAATTATGATAAGTCTGTAAGTCTGCATAGCGTAATTCATATTTCGTTTGTAGTGCTCTTACGATTAAAACGAATAAAGAAAAAGCAAGTAGAAATATGCAAAACATATTTGTATTATTGTCCGTATTTGTCCCTTGTCTATTGGATAAGATGTAAGGAATAAGAGCAAAAAATATCTGTAATGAACTAAGCACAAATGCAAGGGCTGTAATTCTATTAAGCTTATTTTTATTTTCATATAAAAATGAGCTAAGTTTATGTCTTTCACTAGACTCTGATATGCTTAAATTAGATATAGTATAATTGGATTTTTCTATAAATTCTTCAAATTTATTATCCGCAATTTCTTTGTTGAACATGGCATATATGATAATCCATGTTAGAAATTCATAATCTTTTTTACAAATTAATTTTAGATGTGCGTTAAAAGTTGGGTCATTTTCAGAAATTTTTTTTATAAAAGTTGTTAGTTTTTCTTGGTGCCCAGAACTTTCCTTCGATGTCTTCTTAATCAATGCGTCGTAGTATTGATACATTTTATTTATATCAATCTGTTCTGAAAAGAAAATAACTGGAAAGCGCTTATGCATAGTTGTGTGGTTCATAAGCTCAGAAAAAGAGTTTCTTATATTTGGAATACTTTGATATGAATAATCGTGATTTATAAGATAGTAGCAAATGTCATTTTCAGAGTATGTACCACTAAGATATAATTCAGGGTATACTAATTTTCTAATGACCGTATTTACTCTATAGGAGCCATTAGGATTTTTCTCATATTCAAAATCAAATATTTCTTTTATGTCTAGGAAAACATCTCGTAGTATCATATATCTTTCTCCAAATATAAGTGATAGTTGAGATTGTAACACGGAAAATAGAATATGTAAATACTCACAGTGTACCTATAATGTATTAACAATGTACAGATGTAAGATGACTAGGAAAATGTGTAAAATATTAAAATTTCAGGGAAGATAGTAAACGCACTCAGAAAGTAAGTGCGCTTATTTTATTGCATAAATGACATCTCATTGGTATGTTCAAGTTAGATTGTGAACAACTTATACTAACTAATCATGGAGGCAATAATGGATAAAATTAAAGTGGTATCAAACAGACAAAGAGTAGAACTTTATGTAAACAAGATACTTTATATCGAAAGACGAGATAGAAAAATAGAATTGGTGTGTAAAAATCATACATATCCAGTAAATGATTCATTGGAAAATTTATCTCACATTTTGCCAGAAAGTTATGTTCGGTGCCATACAGGTTATATAGTAAATTTAGAAAACGTTTCGGCAATTCATAGTAAATATATTTTGATGGATAATGGGGTAATTATACCAGTCGGAAGAGCATATAAAAATAACTTGGAAAAGCTCATTGTTGTATGACGGTAAGAATGTCGTTTGTGCAAGGTTTGTTGAAAAGGAATAGTTAGAAAAGTATAGTTGAAGTGTGTGTATTTTTTTGTGAATTTTAATACAATTATTGGTTTCAAAAATTGTTTTAGAGATGGGTAGATTGGAGATTAGTATGTCTATAGAGGTATTTGGAAAAACTATACAAGGAAAACGAAGAAAACAAGAGGACAATATATTTTATCAAACTAGGAGTGGAGTTGGAATGGCTGTGGTCTGCGATGGAATGGGGGGACTTACCGATGGAGACTGGGCAAGCCATATAGCAGTACAGCTTATGAAAAAGCACTTCAATAAAAGGCAAAGTATTGATAATATACCTAATTTTTATTACAAAGAGATTCATCATTTGGATGAAGTTATCTGTCGGTTAGAGGATGAAAAAAACAATCAGATTATAGCTGGAACTACTTATGTTTCAGCTGTGATTGAAGAAAATAATTTATATTGGGCATCCGTGGGAGATAGTAAGATATACATTTTTTCGAACAATAGTCTAAATTGTGTAACCCGAGCTCATAATTATAAGCTTAGACTTGATGATGAGTTGGCAAGGGGAGTAATAACCAAGGAACAGTATGATAATGAGCAAAAAAGGGCTGAATGTCTAATAAGTTATCTAGGAGTAGGAAATCTAGAGTTTTACGACATAAGTAATGAACCTTATATATTGTCAGATGGAGATATGGTGATTCTATGTTCAGACGGCGTGTCTAATTGTCTTACGGAAGAAGAAATATTTGGTGTAATAAATAACTGCACTACAGTATGCGAAATAGTTGAGCAGATTATTACTAAAATTGAAATAAAAGACCTTAAGGGGCAAGATAATGCGTCCTTAATTGTTATGAGATATAGAGCAAGTTAAAGGGGATGTACATATGGATTTAAAGAAATGTAAGAGTGGGCATTTTTTTGATGGAGACAAGTATTCGGAGTGTCCGCATTGTAAAAATAATATTGATAAAAAAATAGTAAACACATTAGAGAAAAAGAAGATAACAGAAAATAGAGAAACAGGTAATTTGACGAAATCTATATATCACACAAATGTTTCAGATTCTAAATCGTCAGAAAAGAAATATGAATCAATAAAAACATCTGAATCGGATGAAACGTCAGTTACATTTCAACAAAAAAATGTAGAAAAATCGTATATAAGCATAAAAAAAACGTATGAGTATGGACCAGTTGTAGGATGGTTGGTTGGAATTTCAGGAGAAAAATATGGTCATAGTTATGAGCTGTTTGCTACAAGTAATACTATTGGAAGTGGTACTGGGAATGTAGTTGCTATAGATGATTCGCGACTTTGTAGTGTTAGTCACGGAGTAATATGTTATCAAGTTGAAACGGGCCGTTTTTTTATGGATAGTGAACATTCTGATGGAAAAGTAAAGATAAATGGTTATTCGGTTTCTGAAAATGTTTATGTAAATTATATGGATGTGCTTGAAATAGGTGCTTCAACATATATGCTCATTCCACTTTGTAAAGATGGATTTTCTTGGTGGCAGAATGTTGATACATCCGAAGTTCAAAGAACAGATACAGATACAGTTACAGAGAACAGTTGGAATATTCAAACTAGTACGTCTTCAAATAATATAGTGATAGAAAGTATAGATGATGTTATGTATCAGCCAGATACAAATTATATCGCTAATTATGAGGGAGAAGAACAGGATTTGACTAGTGTATTAATATCTTCACCATGGCGCTGTGATAGTTGTAATGCGTTAAATGCTATGATGGCATCTACTTGTAGAATTTGTGGAAATAAAAAGGGGTAATGTAGTATATGAACAATTTAATCGTTTATTTTAATTTTGAGTCTAGCATTTATGAGATGTGTTTACCTGCCATAAATAACAGAAAGATGTCAATTAACCTTACTAATAAATGTACTTCTGGAGTATGCATAGTTGATTTTGAAGTTTGGGACAATCTGTGGCAGGTAAAAGGTAATGAGCATGTAAGAATTCAGGATAATAGTGGTAAGTATAGAGATGCATATCATATTGAACCAGGTGCAATTTTGCATGGTTATGTAAAAAAAAGTCGAGAACAGTTTACTATGATTGTAACTGAGAATAATGCTCAGCTGGCTAATTATGCAAAATTATATATAAAGGATAAAAATGAGATAACAATTGGAAATGATCCACAGTGCGACATAGTTGTTTGCGAGGAGTATATAAGTAGAAAACATCTTTCTATATATAAAAATGGCTCAATATGGCTGTTAAGAGATACAAGTAGTAATGGTACATTTGTTAACAACAAACGTGTAAAAGAGGATGTTGCTTTACAAATATTTGATGAAATTTACATTGTAGGGACTAAGATAATTTTCTTGGGAGATATTTTGGCAATTAATAATACAGAAAATGTGTCTACACCATTATCGGTTGTTAATGTATTGGAGTTGCAGTCTGAAGAAGAAAATAATGATTTACGTGATGATGATGTATATGATGAATTTTATTTTTCCCGTTCGCCTAGAGAAATACATCCACTCAATGAAGAAAGTGTAGAAATTGAAGCCCCACCACAGTTAAATAAGCAAAAGAAACCACCGCTTATATTTACCATTGGTCCATCAATAACTATGCCTTTGCCGATTATGTTATCTGTTGTATTTAACATGAATACTAGGCAGGATGGGAATATAATGATGTACCTTGGGACACTTATATCTGTAGTTGCATCTGCAGCAGTTGGATTAATGTGGACACTTATTCAGAATGCATATAATAAAAAGCAAGCTGCAAAGGAAGAAGAAGAGAGAGTAGATGGTTATAAAAAATATATAAAAAAGAACAAAGATTTACTTGAGAGCAGACATAATGAGGATAGAGAAATTTTGAATAGACAGTATGTAGATACTGCAAGATTGATTGATCTATGGAATACAAATAAATCAGCATTATGGAATAGAAATGTCAATCATAGTGATTTTCTCACTATTAGACTTGGAACAGGTAAGGTTGAGTATCCAGGACATATTAGTATACCTAAAGAAAGATTTTCTTTAGTTGATGATGTTTTGTTGGAATATCCTAGAGAACTTTATGATGAATACAAAAATATGTCGGATGTATCCTCAATAATTGATTTAAAAAATAAAAAATTAATTGGTGTTATTGGTAATCATTCTAACGTATTACGTGTCGCTAGAAATATGATTGTTCAGATTGCAGCATTGCACTGTTATACAGATGTTAAAATAGCATGTTTATATAATGCTGAAGACAATGACAAGTTGGAATGGATAAAATGGTTACCACACACTTTTTCTTCTGACAGAAAAGAAAGATATGTGGGTAATGATGCCATGTCTCAACAGAATGTTATGTACAGTTTGTTGAATGTTCTTCGTACAAGAGATGAGGAGGAACATAAAGGCGCAAGAACTCATTATGTAGTTTTTTGTACTGAAGCAGAAGTGGTAGAAAATGAAAATATATATTCATATATGATATCTGAGAAAGATTATGGCTTTACATTTGTATTATTGTACGATGAAATGAATCGTCTTCCAAACGAATGTAAGCATATTATTCAGATAAGTCAAAAATATTCTGGATATTATGTGCTTGATGAGAATAGAGATGAGAAAAATACCATAGTGTTTGACAATATCACTGTTAAAGATGCGGAGAAATTTGCGCGTACAATTAGTGGTGTTTATGTAAAAGAAGTGGCAGGAGGAGAAATTCCAACAACCATTGATTTTATGGAGATGATGCAAATTGCAAATCTTGAACAATGGGATTTGATTAAACATTACAAAGAAAATCGAGTATATGAAAATATAAGAGCTATGCTTGGTGTTACAAACGGTAATAAGCCTTTATATCTTGATATACATGAGAAGAAGGCGGGACCTCATGGATTGGTTGCTGGTACAACTGGTTCGGGAAAAAGTGAGACTATTATGACATTTATTTTGTCCCTTTTAATGAATTATCGACCAGATGAGGTGGCATTTGTTTTGATTGACTATAAAGGTGGCGGTATGGCAGCACCATTTATTGGGTTGCCACACGTACTTGGAACAATAACTAACATAGATTCTGATGATGAATCTGATGGTTTAGATGAGAGTCAGACAAGAAGAGCACTTATATCTATAAAGAGTGAAATTAAGCGACGTCAGAAGATATTTAATAGATACAAGGTTAATCATATTGATGCTTACATAAAGCTTTTTAGGGCAGGAGAAGCAAATGAACCACTTCCTCACTTGATTATTATTTCTGATGAGTTTGCAGAGCTAAAAAAAGAACAGCCAGAATTCATAAAAGAATTAGTAAGTGCGGCTCGTGTAGGACGAAGCCTAGGAATTCATTTGATACTTGCAACGCAAAAACCAGCAGGTGTTGTTGACGATGAAATATGGAGTAATTCCAGATTTAAGCTTTGTCTAAGAGTTCAAGATAAACAGGATAGTTTGGGCATGCTTAAAAGACCTGAAGCAGCGTATATAACAGGAACTGGTAGAGGATATATGCAGATTGGAAATGATGAAATATTTGAAATGTTTCAATCTGGATATGCGGGAGCAGTATATGAACCAAAGGATAAGATGGAATTATCTCAGCACAATGAGGTAAAAATGATTTCCTTAGATGGTGCAGAAACATATATTCCAAAGAAGAAAAAAACAAACAGAGATGGAAAAACCCAGTTGGATGCGTGTATAGAATATATTAAGAGAGTTACACAAGAAAATGGTATTGTGGGTGCAAAACAACTTTGGCTACCTGCGTTGCCAAAAGTTATATCATACAAGGAAATAATTCAGAATTATGATGTGGATTTTTCAACAGGTTTTATTGCGGTGTATGGTCTTGTTGACTATCCAGAAAATCAGATGCAATATCCGGCAACGGTAGACTTATTACAAACAGCTAACATTATGATAGCAGGTAGTATAGGTATGGGAAAAACCACATTGTTACAGACCATGTTATATTCCCTGTGTACTACATACAATTCGGATATGATTAATCTGTATGTATTTGATTTTTCAAGTAGAACACTAAAAATATTCGGAGAGTTGCCACATTGTGGTGATGTAGCTTTTTCTGAAGATAATGAAAAAATAAGCAGAAATGTAAAGCTTATATTAGATATTATGGAGACGAGAAAAGCTTTGTTTGATTCGTTAGGTGTAGGTAGTTACAGAGAAGCTAGAAAACTACAAACATTGCCAATGATAATTTTAGCTATAGATAATTATGCAATGTTTAAGGAGTATTATCCTAATGACGAAGAGCAGATGGGAATTATTTTGCGTGAGGGTGTTAAGTATGGTATCCAAGTAATAGTTACAGTCAATTCAGAAAATGATATCGGATATCGTATAAGACAAAACTTCTCGGTAAGTATACCACTCTACTATTCAGAAAAGGGCAAGTATATGGATTTGTTGGGGGCGTCGCCAGATATTCTTCCTAGAAATATTAAGGGACGTGGTTTGATAGGAAAAGATGTTATATGTGAGTTTCAGACAGCGATACCTGTTCAAGCTGCAGACGAATTTGAGAGAAATCAGATGTTAGTGGCTGAATTTAAGGAAATTGCAGAAAATGATCAAGGGACATCTGTACATACTGCCAAAGTGATTCCACAAAATGAAACATATTACGAGTATGTAACGAAGAATGCGTTTTCTATGAATATTCCATTAGGATATGATATAGAGACTGTTGAAAATATTCTAATAGATATGAATGAAATGTATTGTTATGCGGTCACATATAGAGACGTAGAGTCGAAAAAAATGTTCTATAACAATATGAGAACGGCTTCATCATTAATGGGATATGTAAACTATAGGTTGATAAATTTATCAGAGGGTCAACAGAAGGAGACAGGGGAGATAAATCTATCTTCAAGTTGTACAGACTTATTCGAGTTTGCAAAAATGCTTAAAACAGAATTTACTGAACGAAACAAATATATGAAGACCCTGAAGGAAAGTGGACAACCTGCGGAAGAGTTCTATAGCGCTTTTGCTAGAATAATTGTATTTATTGATGATTTGAAGGATTTTGTGGATAGCATATATGATTCAGCTCATCCTGAAAGAATACATCCTATTATGGAAACTTTTATTTCTAAGGGTAGAGGCTTGGGTATTTATTTTGTCGCAAACATTAAAACAGAAGATCATTATGATATTTTTTCAACTGACTTCGGAAAGATATTTAGGAAATACAGAACAGGAATTCATTTTGGTGGAAGGTTAGATGAGCAGAGAATGTATAGCTTTAATCTTTCTGTATTGCAGCAGATGAAGGAAGAAGAGAATAATGTGTTCTATCAGTACAATGATGAACAGGTTAATTATGGTGTTATGCCAAATCCAAGTTAAAGAGGGGGAAGATATGGATAAGATTTTAATTGATGTAAAATGTCCTGCAACCTCAAAATCATACGATTTCTGGGTATCAAAAAAACTTAAGATCCATGATGGGAAGATGAAAATGATAGAGGCAATTTCTGGGTCTGAAAAGTGTGAGGATATATTGGATGTAAACAACTTGTTTTTGTATACAGAAAATGAAAATGGTCTTATTGATGAATATCAGACTTTTGAGCATGCAGGTATAAAAAGTGGTGACACAATTATGTTGATTTAAGGAGGTACTATGGCAAACGGAACAGATTATATTTGGGATGTAGACGAATTAAAGTCTATGGTTTCCAGTTTAAAAAGGAAAAAGAAAGATTTAGAGTCTGAAATAAGAAAGTTAGGTGTTTGTGGTACAAATCTTCAGAGTGAGTGGAGTAGTACTGCATCAGAGAATTTTGTTAAGTTCATAGTACTTGATATTAAAAATTTAGGAATTGTTTTAAATGGTTTGGAAAAAACTATAGATTCCTTATCAAACCTTGTTGACAAATACTATGAAGAATGTGAAAAGAAGGTTAATAATAAGATTAACAATATGGTTACAGGGATGAGGTGGTAGCTATGACTATGCAATATGATGTAGACGAATTACAGTCAACTTATGATTCTTTGGTGCAGATATATAAAACATTAGGTTCAATTAGTAAAGAAGTAAAAACAATTAATAGCAAAAAAGAAGGTGTATGGAAGTCTAAGGCCAGTAAAGAATTTAAAAGTAAATGTAAGGAATTTAATAATAATTTAGACGTTACTGTAGATATAATGGAAGACCATATGATTGCTCTGTATAGAACGATTGCAAATTATAAAGCCACAGACGAAGATGTTTCAAAATATGTGAATGAGTTGAGCGATGATGATATTTTTACATAGAGGAGGGGTTGAATGGCGAAGATAAAGGTAGATACCGATAAGATGCAAGCCATAGCTAACCAAATGCAAAATAGTGCAGAGAGTGTAGTTATGGCTAAAGTAAAACTTGAGAGGGTTAAGAAAAATGTACCCGCCTATTGGAAGGGAAAAAATGCGACTCAATTAACATCGCAATTAACGAAGTTATCTTCTAAAATATATGATTTATCGTATGATATATTATCTACTAGAAAGAAACTTTGTGATGAGATAAATAAAGCTCAAATAATTGAGCAAAAAAATAAATCCATAGTATAAGGAGGAAAAAGATATGGCAAAAACAAAAGTATCACCAGAAGAAATGGGAGAAGTTGCAAAGAGTTTAGGAGAAACAATGAGTGCATGGGCTCAAACTGTGGGGGAGACATCAAAATTAGTAGCTGATATGTCTACAATGTGGGAAGGTCCAGCAAATGACACTTTTGTACAGAGTTTTGCGGCTGATGTAAAGAAGTTTGAGCAGTTAGCAGCGGTTATGGAATCATACCAGCAGACTATAATTAAGATTGCAAACAGATACATTGAAGGCGAGCAAGCAGCTGTAAATATAGCAAATAGATAATAAATGGAGGAATGAATTATGGCAGAAGGATTAAAGATGTTAGTTGACTCAGAAGAGGTTAGAGCAAATGCAACCGCTATAGAGGGAAAAGTAGAAATCATGAGAGACTTAATGGGTAAGATGAAGACTTATATAACAAGTCTCGAGGGTGTATGGTCAAGTCAATCTAGTACGGACTATGCAGAAAAATATGAATCAGTACATAAAAATGTTGATAACTCTTTGGTTAGATTAATGGAACACGTAGATAAGCTGAATCAAATTGCCGCAAATTATGAAAGTATGGAAAGCGAAAATGTCACTACTACGGGAGCATTGGATACAAGTGGGATTTTTTAATTAAAGTTTAGAGGTGATTTTTGTGAAATATAATACACAAGTCATGAATTCAATTAAAGATTTAAACCAAGCTTGCGATGAACTTGAAATTGCTTTGGCTAAGATGAAACTACAAAAAACAGCGTTTTATCACAAGGTTAGTAATGGCACGGCTACTCATAATACTATTTATAACGAACTTTGTACTGAATGTAAGAGGATAGAAAAATACTTGCAAGATGTTGAGCTTATCAGAGATACATTAAAAAGTATCGATAAAATAATCAAGGATGCTGATAATGGTGCTTATAAAAAGTTAGTGGGACCATGGTATAAGCAACTTGGTCGTAAAGTTAATGATTTGAAAAAGAAGATTAAAGCAAGTCTTGAGTATGGCTCTAATATAGTAAAGGAATTTTATGAAAAATGGCCTTTAGGTAAGTATGTAGTTGAATTACTTGGAGATGTTGCTTCTTTAGGTTATGAAATAACAGGTGGTATCCTAGAGAATTTTAGTAAGTATGGTGTTGCGGGATTTTTCTTATCTGGTTATGAAATAATTAACGGAGTTTTTGCAACAGGAAGCGATTTGTTCGCAGTTTCTGCTATATTTGGTTCAGAGATAGGATATCACACTGGTTTGGTTGATAAGTCTATACGAGATAGTTTTGTTGAAGGTGCTGTAGAGATAGGCGATAATAATGGCATAACTGATGTTTTAGAGGATGAGAAAGGTTTTGCTAAAAATTTTGCAGTTATAACAGGAGGTCTCGACACGATAGTAGATGCTGAGGGTGCTATTGATAGCACAAAAGATTTATTTAATCTTAAGTCGTCAAAGGATACCAAAAAATTAAATAAAATTTACAAGAAATTAGATACGGATCAATATATTAAGCCTTTAAAAAATATTAAAACGGCAACTGGAGTTTATGGAAAAGCGGTTAATGGTGACTTAGATCTTAATGAGGAAGTTGCAAAAAAGACAAAAATAGGTGCTGTAATATATGATTATAAAGATGCTTATGAGACTGCATATGATAATGCGGAAAGAATTAATATTACTATTGAAGATTCAACTCCTAAAAATTATTGTGTAGAACCTAAACAGTTTCCTAATAAAGATGTGTTTAACGGAAATAATATATTTCAACAGCGACCGGCATATAGGATTAATTAATTCGAGGTGACATTATGATGACAGAAGAACAAAAAATAGCTAGAGAATATTTTCTTCAAGGTGAAAACGAAAAATGTTTTTATCAGTTGGCAGAGTTGGATAGCTTAGATTTTGAAGATGTGCTTATGTTGGCCGAGGTGCAAATAAGACTTGATTTATTATCGGAAGCAGAAAGTAATTTGAATTTGTTACTAGAAGAAAATTATAATCTTGCAACAGTATACTTTGATTTGGGTAATGTATGCATAAAAAGAGATGATATGTCTAAAGCCAAGGAGTATTACAATCTTGCTATTTCCAATGGATGTAAGTCGGCGAATTTATACTGTAATTTGGGTTTAATGTCAATGGCAGAGTTTGATTTTAAAAATGCAATTGAGATGTACAATATGGCTGAAGAATTGGATAGTGATGATATTACACCTGTTGATAAACTGTTAGCTTTGTATATTTCTACAGGTGATTATGAAAAATCACTGGAAAAGTGTGACAAGCTTATTACTATGATACCTAAAAATTATGTAGGATATCATAAGAAATTTATTATCTTAGTATCAAGTAATAGAGTTTTTGAGGCAGAAGAGTATTTGTTTTCGATTAAGTCTTTATTTGAGAATAGTAGAGAATATTTGTATGACATAGCGTATCTTTACCAAAAGAAAAAAGAATATCAAGTGGGGTATGATTTTATAATGTCTAATCTTGAGATATTAGGTGAGGATGAAATGGAGACAAAGAAATATCTTGCAGAGTTTCTTATGCTTATGGGGAAGCATGAAGAGGCGAAGATGATATTTGAAAAAATGCTTGACGTAGAGGAAGATATAGCTGCATTACATGCTATGATGTTGTATGCATTTGTAGAAAAAAATCCAGAACTTACTATCGAGTATGCAGAAAGAATTACAGAACTCAGTGTAAGAGATATAAGATATTATAATGCGTTGTACTATATGTGTTTGGCATCTAAGGTATGCGAATCGGAGGAAGTTTTCAGAGAGAGAACAGAAACCGCTCTTTATTTTATGCAAGATAAAACAATTTATTTGCCTGAAAATATACAGGCATTCCTTCATAGAGCGATTTTGTATCATAGCATAGGTATGAAGGAAGAAGCTTTACGAGATATGGATTTTGTAATTGATGTGTTAGGAGAGGCATCTGAACTAACAAATGTGAGAGATAAAATTGCAGGTGCAAAATAATATGTAGGGCACACCCTTTGGTGTGCCCATATTGACTATTTTTGGAGGAACCTATGAAGATTCGATGTATGAATTGCATGGAGCAATATGATGATGAATATGAGTTATGTCCACATTGTGGATATATAAGAGATACTGCTCCAGATGAGATATATCAGATGAAATCAGGCATAACACTACACGACAGATATAAAGTCGGTGTTGTTGTCGGTTTTGGAGGTTTTGGTATAACCTATAAAGCTTGGGATACCAAGATGGATAAGGTTGTTGCCATAAAGGAGTATTTTCCTTCTAGTTTGGTAAACAGAGGGCTAGATGGTATATCTGTAAATCTTTATTCTGAAAAAAATAGAGAAGAGTTTGACAAAGGGCTTATTAGATTCCTTGAAGAAGGTAAGCGTACTGCTATGTTTGGAGAGCATCCCAACATAGTAAATGTATATGACTTGTTTCAGGAGAATAATACAGGTTACATAATTATGGAATTTTTGGATGGTATATCTCTGAAGGATTTCATACTTCTTAATGAAGGCCGTATAGATACAGATACTGCTATAGATGTATTGTTGTCTGTTATTGCGGCTTTAAAAACTATGCACAAAGAGAAGATTCTCCATAGAGATATCAGTCCTGACAATATATTTATATGTCTAAATAAAAAGATAAAGCTTATAGACTTTGGTGCAGCAAGAATTTCTGACGAGGAAGAAAAGACTATGTCAGTAGTTTTAAAACCTGGGTATGCACCACCAGAACAGTACAGAAATAAGAGTATACAGGGCCCCTGGACAGACATATATGCTCTTGGCGCTACTATGTATTATGCTATAACTGGTGTTGTGCCAGATGAATCTGTAGATAGGGTGGTTAATGATGAGGTTAAATCTCCAAAGGAGTTAAATCCTGAAGTGCCAGATTATATTGACACAGCGCTTATGGTGGCTATGGCTCTTACACCTGAGCTTAGATTCCAAAATGTTACTCAGTTTGAGGAAGCCATTTTGCATCAGCGAAAAGTAAGGACTGTTGAACAGGATTTGAAGAGACGTAAACGAACTAGATTGGTAGTTGCGGGCATTGTTACAGCGGTGTTGTTAATGGCAGTTCTGATTACAGTTGGAATATATAACAAGATTAAGTTTGACGCAGAACTTGAGGCCACAAAAATCCTTGTATGGATTCCTGCTTCAGAAGAAGATATGTCTACTGCTGAACAAAATTTTTATAGTAGAATAGCGCAGTTTCAGACGGATTACCCTCATATAGAAGTTGAGGTTGAAGTTATAGCGGAAGGCAGCTATTATGATAAGCTTGACCTGGCGTCTGAAAAAGGGAATTTGCCGGATTTATTTGTAAGTACCTATGCCAGTGATGAAATTTTAGATAATACAATAAAATTAGATGACGTATTCAATGCAGTGGATAAAAAAGATTTATATCTTATGTCGGACTATAAGGATTATTTTCCTGACAAAAATCAGATGCCTACAGGTTTAGATATGGCTATAGCTTACGGTAGCGAGATTACAGATAGTATATCAAATGAAAATGATATGGACTTGTTTTTGGCAGGAGAAGCCGGCGTAGTGGTATCTGGAACAAAAGATTACAATCTAGTTCAATCTACCTTTGGCGGAAAGTATGAAATTCTTATTGATGAGGTATATGGTGATGAAGATATTCAAGCATGTTTTGTAGATGTGTGGAGTGTTAGTGCTCAGTGTGAAGACAAAAACCAGGCAGCAGCTATGCGAGTTATATCATATCTTTTAGGAGATATGGGGCAGGATGTCTATTATAATCAGGATGCCAATGGAACACCTTTAAATAAGAACTGTTTTGTAGAGTATATAAAAATTAACTGGGAACTTAAAGAACTTGAGTCCTATATGGACAACATTTACGTTGATGACGACAGCTTATTTGAGCTTGACGAAGTATGCGATAAGATTTACCAAGAGAAAATATGTGAGTAAGGAGAGTATATCATGTCTATCAGATGTATGAATTGTATGGGCGAATTTGATGAGGAGTACGAAATATGTCCTCATTGTGGTTATATAGCTGGAAATACAAAAAACGAGGCATATCATTTGCAGCCAACTACCATAATTGGCAAAAGGTATATCGTAGGCGAGGTTATAGGTTATGGTGGTTTTGGTGTTACTTATATTGGCTGGGACGCAGCACTTGAACAACGTGTTGCTATAAAGGAGTATTTTCCTAACGAGTTTTGTTCTAGAACTTTAGGTGAAGACCGCGTATCTCCATATTCTGGAAGTAAGTATGAGCAGTTTGAGTCAGGAAAAAGTAAGTTTCTTTCTGAGTCAAAATGCCTCTCCAAGCTTTCTGATGTAGAAGGAATTGTGAAGATTCAAGAGTGTTTTGAGGAAAATAATACCGCATATATTGTTATGGAGTATTTGGAAGGTAGAACTCTTAAATCTATGATAGAAGAAAAGGGTAAGATAGATGTGGACACAGCTATAGGTATGATTAAACCAATCCTTAAAGCCCTTGATAGAGTGCACCAAGAGGGAATAATTCATAGAGATATAGCACCTGATAATATATTTATTACTAATGACGGAACACTTAAGATAATTGATTTTGGTGCGTCAAAATTTGCAACAACCAAGCATAGTAAGAGTTTATCTGTTGTACTTAAACCTGGTTATTCCCCAGAAGAACAGTATAGAGCTAAGGGAGAACAGGGAACGTGGACCGATGTCTATGCAGTTGCAGCCACATTTTATAAGATGATTACTGGTGTAACTCCTGAAGATGCTATGGAGCGTAACGTAGATGATGATTTAAAAACTCCTTCTAAGTTGGGGGTCAAAATCGGTAAGAATATTGAAAATAGCATTATGAACGCTTTAAATGTTAAGGCTGAGGGAAGAACCAAGACAGTCAAAGAATTTCTTACTGATTTGGAAGCAGAAGAAGTTAAGAGAGTAAAGATTAAGACTGTAAAAACCGATTTGGGAAAATTTCCGCTATGGGCAAAAATTGCCACAGGGACAGTTTGTGCAGCCATAGTAACATTTGTTGTTTTGTTGGTTACAGGGGTTATTAGTTTTAATACGAAAAAAGCAGGCGCCAATTATTTGCCAGAGGGTTATACAAGAGTGCCCAATGTTATAAATATGTCAAATGACGATGCTCTAATGGCTTGTAATTCCAATAATATCGTTCTACAGGTATATGGAAAAGAGTATTCAGATAGTGTTGAAGCTGATTTAGTTTTGGGACAGCAATTATATGGTGGAAGTATAGTTGAAAACAATACAACCTTACTTGTACTTATGAGTGCTGGCCAGAGACAAAATATTGTGCCAGATGTAGTAGGTTTTATGGAAACAGATGCGGTTCCTCTTATAGAATCTATAGATATGCTCTGCACATGTACTTATGTTGAGAGTAGTGTTAAACCTAGCGCAGTAGTTTCTCAAAGTATAGAATCAGGAACTTTGGTTGATGCAGGAACCAGTATGGAATTGGAGGTTTCTAAGGGTATGAACTATGATACATCAGTTGATACTATTGTTCCAAATCTTGTAGGGGTTCAGTTTGAAGAGGCAAAAGGTGTTGTAAAGGATTACGCATTATATATTTTCAGAGTGGATAGTGAATATAGTTCTACAGTACCTAAGGGGGCTATTATATCTCAGAATCCTCAACCAGATTCAACTGTTAAGCAGGGAGATGTGGTTGAGGTTATAGTTAGTCTTGGTGCAGAAAGCGTGCTTGTTCCAGATGTACAATATATGAGTATGACAGAAGCTCAGACAAGCTTGGAGGAAGCAGGTCTTAAGGTTCAGGTTGAATATCAGGATAGTGATGTGGTTATGAAAGACTTTGTTATTTCACAGTCTGTAGCAGCTAATACTTTTGTTGATAAAAATTCTACAGTTATAATTTATGTAAGTAATGGTAATGAAGACGCTGTAATTGAAGCTGAAAATATTCAGACTAATACATTTGTTACGCAAGAAACTCAGGAAATATATGAACAGACTGTTCAGGTAAATCAGACTGTGCAACAGGAACAGCCTTCAGGAAATAATTCTTCTGGAGGAGATGACGCTGTAGATGGAGAATTAGTATATCAACCAGTGGAAGAGGTTAAGATGGTTACTATGCCTAATCTTACAGGTATGTCTGAGGCGGATGCTTTGTCTGCACTTAGTTCACAAGGGTTAATTGGCTCGGTTTCTTATAGTCATAATGAGAATTCTACAACTGGAACAGTATTGTCACAAAATATTTCTTCTGGTACGGAAGTGGCAAAAGGAAGTTGTGTAATTCTTGGTGTATGTAATAATGAGACGAAAACACAGTATCGTTATAGAAGTATATCTGAGGAAACTACCACTAGCTCTTCTTCTACGCTAGCAGGTTGGACGTTGTATAATACATCCACAAGTTGGAGTGATTATGGTTCATGGAGTGGCTGGAGTACAAGTTCGGTTGCATCTAGTGATAGTGTGAAGGTAGAGAGTAGGAAAGAGTATAGATACAGAGATAAAGAAACTACGTCAAGTAGTAGTAGTTCTATGAGTGGATGGACGCAAACAGGTTCGGCAGTAACTTCTTATACAGCTTGGGGGTCTAATCAGACTACTACGACTAAACCAACAGAAAGTAATACATTAAGAATTACTAATACTACTTCAAAGACAACATACAATTACTTCCATTACTGTAATCAGTATAAAGATGGTAGCTATGGTATTGATTCTGTTAAATCTGGTGGAACTATAAAAACAAATTTGGGATATCATACATGTACAACAACATCTCCGTTGCCAAAGTTTTCCTTAGCTGATATTGGCGGAAAACAACCATATGGTGGACAAGGCTCAGGAGCTCCAGCATGTAAGTATAATTTTTATGTGTATTTCTCTAATGGAAGTACTACCACCTATACATACACATACCAGACAAGAAGTCCGATATATACATACTACTATAGCAGATGGAAAGATTGGTCTGGCTGGGGAACAACTGCCTATACTCAAAGTGACACTAGGCAGGTAGAGACAAGAACAGTATACCGATACGCTTCTCGATCCCTAATAACTACATATCATTATAAGAGAAATGTATATGGAAGCTGGTCAGATTGGAGCGATACACCAAGCGTAGCGAGTGATGTGTTGGATGTAGAAACTAAAGAAGTATATGTTTATTAACATTAGAGGAGAAACATATGGATAAAACAACGGTGCTAAATGATTTTAATACCAACAAATTTACAGAAGATAAGTCTGTATACCTGCCAGAAGGAACTGTTTTAAAAGAAAGATATAAAATAGTTGAGGTTATAGGTGTTGGTGGTTTTGGTGTTACATATAAAGCAAAGGATAATGTTCTTGCAGCTGAGGTGGCAATTAAAGAATATTACCCAGTAGGAGTTGTCAATAGGATAGTTGACGATGTAAATATTAGCTTATTTACAGAGACTCAAAGAGTAGAATTTTCCCATGGTAAAATACGATTTTTAAAAGAAGCGCAAGACTTAGCCAAATTTAATAAGAGTAGTAGCATTGTAAGCGTATATGATTTTTTTGAAGAAAATAATACAGCTTATATGGTTATGGAATATCTTGAAGGTTGTACACTGAAAGATTATTTGGAATCGAAAAAGCAGATAGATGATGAAATGATGGTACAGGTTACATTTTCTGTAATGGAGGCATTAGAGTCTATCCATAATGCAGGTCTTATTCATAGAGATATTAGTCCTGACAATATTTTTATTTGCAATGATTCTAAAGTGAAGTTAATCGATTTTGGCGCAGCGAAACAAGATATGCACGGTGAGAATAAAACGGTTTCGGTTGTTTTGAAATATGGTTATGCTCCTATTGAACAATATTCTAAAAAAAGTGATATTGGTCCATGGACAGACATTTATGCTCTTGGCGCTACAATGTACAAGATGGTTACTGGTGTTAATCCAGAAGAGGCTACCAGTCGAGTTGTTGAGGATACAATGAAAGAACCTAGAGATTTACGAGGTAACATGCCGGAATATATTAATGATGTTATTATGAAGGCTATGGCAGTAAAGTATACGGAAAGGTATTCTTGTATTGCGGATATGCGCAATGATATGTTGTGTAAGTCTGAGAAAAAAAAGAATTCAACCGAACCTATTTTAAAAGTAGATTCTACAGTTAAGGTAGAGGAAAATATTGAATTGCCTGTAGCAGAATCTAAATCACAGAAAATTGGTAAGAAAAAGTTTATAATACCGCTTTTGTTAGGCGTGCTAATTTTAGCTGTAGTTTTTGTTGTGATTTTGATAAGTAACAAGGATGATGATGAAAAGTTTGATACAACACAAGTCACTACAGAAAATACTACAGAGAAAGTTGTGGATACCACAGAAGAAAATAAAACAGAGCAAAACACAGAGGAAGTTGATGAATCTGCTATAGAAGAAGTTATATATGAGACTGATGATTTTGGAGATATCTTAAACCATAATCTGTCTGATGAAAATGGAATAGGTATAAATCTTATTACCTGTGAACTAGTTGAATTGACCGATGAAGAGTTTGCTACATTAGGATATGTAGGGATAGATAGTGGTAGATGCCTTAAAGGAACATTTGCGTATACAAGAGAACTGACTGATGCAGAGATTAATGATTGGTCACATGGTGGAACACTATATGAAATAGTTGATGGTTCATATAATGAATTGGATTGGAATACATATCCTACTTCTATATATTCTGATTATGATAATTTTGTTTTAGATTTTTCAGATAATTTACCAGAGGGAATATATGTATTAGAGCTTTATCAATATATTGGTAATAATTCTTTCCACTATGAAATAGAGTTTGAAATACATCAAATAAAAGAGGCAAGCACGAGTGTCGAAATAGGGAATGATGATAGTATAGGTACAATTATAAGTACAGAACTTGTCGCAGAAAATGGTATTGGCATGGAGCTTGATACTTGTGAGCTATGTATAGTTGACGATGAGCAGACCGCTATTGGATGGTGGATAGAGGCGAGTCATGGAAAAGCTATATATGGAAAATTTTCTTTTAATAGAGAATTAACAAGTGATGAGAAAAGTAATTCATTTCATGGTCACAATTTATATCAACTAGTTGATGGTTATTATGTTGAGGTGAGTTGGGAAGAATTTCCTCAGTCGGAATATACAGACTTGGATGGTAATTTTTATATGAATTTTGATGATAATATGCCTGCAGGAACATATAAGTATGAAATAGATCAGTATGTAGATGAATCATCCTGCACATATGAGATAGTATTTGAATTGTATTAGTAAAAAATAAAAAAGAAAACTCATATATAAACTAATTCCAATACAGGGTGGTTAAATATATGAGTTTTCTTTTTTGTAAAAATTTTTTATAATGAGCTTATATCAATAGAATTGGATTCACATACTTTGATAAGTTTAGTAATGATGGCATCCTTCTCCGCGAGTGCATTATCCTTCTCCGCGAGTGCATTATCCTTCTCCGCAATGGCAATATCTAATTCGGCCATTTCTTTTTTCTGTTGTTCAATTGTTTTGCTGAATTCATCTATCATAAGCAATTCGGTATTTTTATCCAAGATACGTAATTCTTCTGAAAACATACTCATAACCTCCTCGATATTCTGGCACATATTGTACAGTGTATTATATAATGGCTTAAATTCAGGATTTTTTGTTATAAGTGAAATAATATCCTTTGGTTCATCTGAACTTAAAAATGTAAGCCATGCGTCTAATTTGTTATCTACATTGTGCCTTATTTTTTTGAATATGTCAAGGCAAATAAACTTATATCTTTGTAGTAATTCTATATCTAACCCAGTGTCTGATGTTTGTTTGAAGTTATGGATGTAGGTATCAGGAAAATCATGAAAATAGTCTGGACTTTTTTCGAAGAATACAATGGTGTATACTGGTGCGATTTTTTTATAATTGAATTTAGAAGTTGTTCCTTTATATGAATCTCTGATTCGTTTGTATTGGCGAAGTAGTAGGTCGGATGAGTAACAAGCACTGCGTTGTCCGGGAAATAAATAGCCAATTTTTTGGACTTCAACATTGATTATGGTTCCATCTTCTGTTTCTACAACTATATCCATTTCTACAAGAGATGCTTCTTCTCCCATCCTAGATGTGTCGAGAGGCAGTGCTTTTAGGATTCGAATTTTCATACCGAGTAATGATGATAAAAGTAGATTTAATGGTTCTGGGGAATATTCTGGATTGAAGATTTCTTTAAAAAAAGAATCGTATAATACTTTTATTCCTTTTGCGCCACAGCAAAAATCAAGAAATTCTTTTTGATGTTCCTTTTTCCATCGTGTGAATATACGATTAAGTTTGGGTGTCGTTTTAATAATCGAATATATTTCATCACGAGTTTTGATATTAGGAAAATATTCCTTTAGATTATTTTTCATAGGCATATGCCCTCCTTCATAAAATATTTAATTAAAATCTGCTGAAAATTTAGGCGAAGATGCCAATTTGAATTAAAGTCCGTTTAAACAATGTAAATCGGATTTTATAGAAATATGAATAGCAGAAATATTGTACACAGAGTGTAACTTAGTTTATGATAAAAGTCAATAGACTTTGATGATACAATTTGAATAAAAAACCACCCCGGGTTACTGATAGTGAGGTAACCAGCCGGGGTGGTCCATATAATGCTGTGTAGTAAAACTATGCAGTGGTAGTAGCTTCTGCTGCCCACTCGTCTAGGAGCTCATTTACTCTTGCGTGAGTGTTCTGTGAGATTTCAGGTAATTCGTCACCCCAAAGCTCTTTTGCTCCACCAAAACCTGCTTCGATGGCTTCTCTCATCTTCTCAACCTTTGATGGGTCGCCACCTGTAAGTGCCTTCGCAAAGTCAACAATTCTTGTAGCTGTCTGCTCAACGCCCCAGTATCCATCCTCTGCAACGTCTTTTTTCGCCTGTTCAACTACAGCTGGGTCTACCTCAACTTCTCCCTCGGCAACACCCTTCATAAGATCACTTAATGTAGCATACTTGTAAGTTTCGCTTTGCTTAGTCATAAGCTTCTCTACCAAAGAAGCAAGATTAGCATAACGCGCCTCTGCGTCTGCCTTAAGTTTATCTATAGTTGCCTGATCTACCTTAGGGTTTGAAGATGAGTATGTAGCTGGTTTAACAGCTTCTGCCTTCTCGTATACTGCAGCAACCTCAGCATCTTCTGTAGTAGCTTCTGCCTTTGTAGCTGGCTGAACAGAAGTTGTAGGATAATTAGCTGCGTATGCAGTTGAATTAATTCCATTTAATTCCATATCTGATACCCTCCTTGGTTTAATAGGTGAGATTCTTCCGCATAATAGCACCGCTAAATCTGCGGAGAAATCTGGTTATTGTATCTTATATATCGGAATGTTAATGAATTTAATTAACACTTGTAAAAAACTTTTTTTTATTTTAAAATAATTGTATACAATATACAAATATCGGAGGGCTTCAGATGAAAAAAATGATAAAAAAAGCCTATGCAAAGGTCAATCTGGTGTTAGATGTCTTGAGAAGACGCCCAGATGGATATCATGATGTTAAAATGATTATGCAAAATTTAGATATATACGATGAGCTTATATTTACAGTCGACGAGAGTAAACAAGAGAGAAGTATAACCATATCCACTAATAAGGAAGGTATTCCTACGGATAGTCGTAATCTTATATATAAGGCCATTGAGCTTATGTTTGATGAGTTTAATATTGAGGCTACAATCCACGTTCACCTTGAGAAAAATATCCCAGTGGAGGCGGGTATGGCAGGTGGAAGTACAGATTGTGCGGCTACTCTTAAGGCAGTAAATGAACTGTTTGATTTACATTTAGATGTTCAAAAGCATATGGAACTTGGGGTTAAGCTTGGAGCAGATGTCCCTTACTGTATCTTAGGAAAAACAGCTTTATCAGAGGGGATTGGTGAGGTTTTAACACCGGTTAATCCATTGCCACCTTGTTATGTTCTTGTGGTTAAACCACCTATTGGTGTTAGTACAAAAATGGTTTACACTAACCTTCGCGCCAATGAGCTTTCCCACCACCCAGATGTAGATGGTATGGTTGTAGCTCTTGAGGAAGGGGATTTAGAAAAAGTTACCTCTTATATGGAAAATGTGTTAGAAACTGTTACGGTAAAGCTCTATCCAGAGATAGAGGAGATAAAAACTATTATGAAGGAGCAGGGAGCTCTTAATTCCCTTATGAGTGGTAGCGGTCCTACTGTTTTTGGAATTTACAGGGATGAGGATGTGGCAAAGAAAGCTGCTTCTTATATAAAAGAACTAGGTTTATCTAAGGAGATATTTGTTACAACTCCGGTTTAGAATACGAAGAATGCCATATACAATAGAACTTATTTTACTATGTGAAAAATTAAGGAGGAAAGCCTATGAAACTAGATTTAAAACTTGACGAATATTTACCTCTTAGAGAGGTGGTTTTTAATACCTTAAGAAATGCTATTATTCAGGGAGAATTTCAGCCGGGAGAGCGACTTATGGAGGTAACTCTTGCCAATAAGCTTGGAGTTAGCCGTACACCTGTTAGAGAGGCTATCCGTATGCTTGAGTTAGAGGGGCTTGTGGTTATGATTCCTAGAAAGGGTGCAGAGGTTGCTAATATCACTGTTAAGGATTTAAGGGATGCCCTTGAAGTACGTATGGCTCTGGAGGCTCTTTCTGTTAAACTTGCTTGTGAGCGAATCGACGAGGAAGGAAAAGAGGAGCTTAAGAAGAAATGTATCGCATTTAAGGAAGCCATTAACTCAAAATTGGTACCAGCAATTGTTGAGGGTGACGAGGCATTTCACAATGTGATTTATCAGGCTACAAAGAATCAGAAACTTATAAATTTGGCTCAGAATCTTAGAGAACAGGTATATAGATACAGAGTAGAGTACGTAAAAGATTTTTCTTATCATGACAATCTTATTAGAGAACATGACCTTATAACTATGGCTATTTTAAAGGGTGATAAGGAAACTGCTGAAAAGATTATGAATGAACACATTTACAATCAGGAGCAGATAGTTATAAGAAATGTGACTATGGGAAATAACTAAATTTGGTATAATATATTAAACCTTGCACAAACTATTTTAAATATAGCTTGTGTGAGGTTTTTTTATGGGAAATATTACGGATTTGTATGATAAGGATAACAAACTTAAGGTGGATATAAGCAAATATCTGGATATAAATGTGGAGATTTTAAAGTACTTATTTGATAAGTGTGGTGACATAGTTCAAAAGACTATCGTCCTTGAGCGTGAGCAGGGGAATACAAGGATTCATGTAATATATGTAGACGGTTTGGTTAATGTGCAGCAAATTGAAGATAGTATCATTATGCCCCTCTCTTATGAGTGGAAGAATACAGATGGGAGAAATATCTGGGAATCTATACTATACAAAGAGTCGCACAGTGTGGATATAAAGCGGGAGGCCTCCTTTGATATGACTATTAATTCTGTGTTAAAGGGGGATACAGCTATATTTGTTGATGGCTACGACGAAGCTCTTGTTGTGTCTACAAAAAGATTTCCTCTTAGAAGTATCAGCGAAAATGATAAGGAAGCAGGGATGCGAGGACCTAAGGATAGTTTTAATGAGGGTTTTAGGTTTAGTACGGCATTAATCAGAAGAAGAATTAGGGATGCAAAGCTTAGGGTGGAACAGGGAACTATGGGACAGAGAACCAGGACAGATTATGCCATCATATATATGGAAGATATTGCAAGGCCTTCTCTTGTTCAGGAGATAAAGGATAGGATTGATAGGTATGATATAGATGCCATATTGGACAGTGGTATGGCGGAGCATATATTAGAGGATAATTGGTACTCACCATTTCCTATGTTTCAATCCACCACAAGACCAGATAAGGTGGCATCAGGAATATTGGAGGGGAGAGTGGCTGTGGTTTTTGATAATTCTCCGGAAGTAATAATGGCACCTAGCAATTTTAATATGCTTCTTCAGGCATCTGATGATTATTATAATCGTTGGGCGGTGGGAACCTTTGCGAGAATTCTGCGATATGTGGCTGCTTTTCTTGCCATAACATTTCCCGGCCTTTATGTGGCTGTGACTACCTTTCACAGTGAGATTTTGCCGGATAAGCTACTTTTTGCTATTGCCTCAGCAAGAACTATGGTGACATTTCCTATTGTGGTGGAAATGATTATTATGGAATTTCTCTTTGAACTGCTAAGGGAAGCGGGTATCAGGTTGCCTGGGCCTTTAGGGAATACCATAGGTGTGGTTGGTGGTCTTATTGTTGGTCAGGCAGCAGTTGATGCGGGAATAGTCAGTACTATAGTGGTTATAGTCGTGGCACTTTCTGCCATTGCATCATTTTCAATTCCCAATGAGGAATTTGCATCGGTGTTCAGGTTGCTAAAGTTTTTTATTATATTTACATCTGCTGTTTTTGGATTATATGGATTTATCTTAGGCCTTCTTTTGGTTGCCATACACCTTTCCGAGCTAAAAAGCTTTGGTGTGCCTTATATGATGCCAGTGGTTGGTGGCTTGAAAGGTGACGTGGAAGAAAGAAAGGATTTCATAGTGAGAAGCCCTATAAATACTATGAAGTATAGACCTCTTTGGGCAAAGTCGGGAAATCGTATAAGATTAAGGAAGAAGGGAAGGTAAGCCATGTATCTTGAAAATGGAAAAATATCTGAAAGACAATGCTTTAGAATTGGAGTCTTGGAAAATGTTGCCTTAGGAATTGTGCTGATTCCTTATATAACCGCAAATGTGGCTGGAGATTGGCATTTTCCATCTCTGGTAATAGGTTTAATATTTACTGGAATATATGCAACCGTTGTCTATTTTTTATCCAAGGGGTTTCCTGAGGGAATGATATCCTATATAAGTGAAAGCCTGGGGATTTTCGGAAAAATAATTCAGGGAATATATATACTCAGGTATGCAGTAAGAGGAGGACTCATAATTATATTTTTTGGAAGCATAATACAGGAATATATGCTTAGAAGCTTTAATATGTGGTGGCTTATAATCCCCTTTGCCCTTATAAGTGGATATGGTGGAAATAAAGATATTGAAAAAAGGGGAAGACTTCTTGAGCTTCTCTTTTGGTGGATGGTTGTGCCTATTATATTGGTGGCGGTATTTTCCATCAGCAATCTTGATTGGAAGGCTATACCCGAGATGGTAATAGGATTCCCTACTATGGGAATAAGTAGTGCGCTGGGGAAAATATTTATGGGCTCATATATGGTGCTTGTCATACTGTCATCCCTCGAACTTATGTTATTTACCCTTGTAAAACAAAAGAAAAACAGCTGGGAAAATGCACTGAAAATACTGATATGGGTGCTTATAACCATCCTTGTGGCACACATACTAATAGTGGCAATTTTGGGAAGAGAATGGACTGGCTATGACAGTTCCTCGGTGCTTAGGGTGATGGAAGCTTCCGCATTTCCGGGAGGGACAGTGGAGCGACTGGACTATCCCGTTCTTGCCTTTTGGATAATAGGTGTATTTGCTACAGTCAGCGGATATATGTTTTATAGCAAGGAATTGATTAACCATATAGTAAGCAAGGACGACTGCAAGGAGAAGATGTGGAGTATGCCTGTGGTCATAGTATTATTTGTGGGAGCATCCTATGTTTGGAGCAAAACTATTATTGCAAAATATCTCACTTGGTACCTTGTGTGGATAGATGTAGCTGTAAGTATAGCTGTGCCAATAGTTGTCTGGCTTATAAAAAAGGGAAGGGTTAAGAACTTTCTAAAGGGTACCATAAGTAAAAAAAATGCGAAAAGCTCAATTATAATGCTGACTGTATTGATAAGTGGAATATTTCTTACAGGATGTAGTAAACCTAAGGATACAGTGGAGATAACAAAGGATGTAAATACGGATTATAAGGCTCTATCAGGAGAGCAAAAATCCTTGGAGAACAGAGATTATGTGGTTAAACTTAATGTATCTTCAAGTGATTTGCAAGAAGAGGATTACTCTTTTACATTTGAGATAGCGGACTTAGAAGGATATAAGGGTTCTTCGGAGGGGAGTCTAAAAACCAAAAAATACGAATGTAAGGCAGATGGTCTGGAAGATGCATTGGAGGGATACTACAAGGAAAAAGAGAGACAGTTAGATATGGGGCATATGGAAGATTTGGCTCTAGAAGAGAAGCTGACAAAGGAGAATGTGGAAGAGCTTATAAAAGAAATAAGCGAAATGCCTCAGATACCTAAATCCATAACAGTGGCCTATAAGAAAAATGGTGAATCAAAAAAAATATCCCTGCGGGAAATGATTAAGTATATGTATGCTGGGGAAGACTTCTAACAAATATTATATTTAGGGTGAGGTCTTATGTTTAAAAAGATTGTTAGAGGATCCGTTATCGGGATATTTTTAGGCGTGTCCGTTGGGATATGTTTTAGTTATGCAATTAGGTTAAAGGAGCTTGCGGAAAAAAGAAATGACTCCTATACCATTGCAAATAATCAGGCAAAAGAGGTAATTGAAATAAATGAAAATGATTCTACCTATGGTGAATATTGCGATGATTTGCAGGATGTAGTCCTTAGATTTCACGTTAAAGCAAACAGCAACAGTGATGAGGATTTATCTATAAAATACTCGGTGCGAGACGCTATACTATATGAGTATGGAGACATCCTCCAAAGTGATATGACCAGAGAGGAAGTTATAAATTATCTGGAAGGAGAACTTCCTCATATTAAAGAGGTTGCCCAACGAACCATAAGTAATTTAGGTTATGCCTACGATGTAAATGTATATATATCAAATGACTATTTTCCCATAAGACAATATGGGGAGATGGTATTTCCAGCTGGATATTATGAAGCCCTTAGAGTCGACATAGGAGCAGCCCAAGGGGAAAACTTCTGGTGTCTACTGTATCCTATGATGTGCTATCCCCTTGATACAGGAGCTGTGATTAGTCAGGAAGACGAGGAAACCTTAAGGGAGGTACTAAGTGAGGAAGACTACGAAAAGCTCTTCATAAAAAGGGACGTTAAAGAGGATGAAGTTAAAATCAAATTCAAATTCCTAGAGTGGCTGGGTCTATAAATGTCATCAAGGAGCCAGCCATCTGGGGGATTTAATATAATAAGGCTTAAAGACTAGTGGTATATTCTGAAGACAATTAGGGTTCTTAGTGTATCTTAGGCTTAAAAGCTTTCGATAAATCGCGCCACGGACATACTGTCTGAGCATGTCTTGGGGGAATCCCAAGACATGTGAGTTTATGGAAGTGGCGCGTAATCAAAAATCGAAAGCTTAAGCCTCTAGATACACTTGAACCCGTAGAGTTGCGAAGAATATACCACTAGTCTTTAAGCCTTATTATATTAAATCCCTCAAATGGCGGTCTTATCTTGATGACATTCATAGGTTTGTGGCTCTTTTTACTTGAACTTAATGCTATATGTGGGGTATAATCATAGGTGGATTAAAATATATATGTTAATAATTGAAAAGAGGATAAATCTATGTCTAAGAAAAACCTTGCAGTAATATTTGGCGGACGCTCATCAGAGCATGAAGTGTCCTGTATATCAGTTTTGGCTATTGCGGGAGCTGTTGATAAAGAAAAATACAATATGCATCTTATCGGAATTACCAAAGAGGGAAACTGGCTTTTGGCAGATAGTATAGAGGAAATAAAGGATGGAAGCTGGAAAAATAGCAAAAAGGAAGCCATCATTTCTCCAGATACTAGGGGAGAACTCATAGTAAGCAAGAAGGATGGTGATACATATAAGGTTACTGACAAGATTAAATTAGACGTTATATTCCCTGTACTTCACGGTATGTATGGAGAGGATGGAACTATACAGGGATTGTTTGAGATGGCGGCAGTTCCATACGTGGGCTGCGGTGTATTTGCATCAGCTGCGTCAATGGATAAATTCTATACAAAACTTGTAGTTGATACCTTGGGAATTAGACAGGCTATATATGTGCCAGTGCTAAAAAGCCAGCTTGAAAATATGGATGAAGTGGTAAAAAGAGTTGAAGAAAAGCTTTCTTACCCAGTATTTATCAAGCCTTCCAAGGCAGGTTCATCAAAGGGCGTTTCAAAGGCAGATAATAGAGAAATGCTTATAAAGGGACTTCTTGAGGCAGCAGAGCACGACTATAAGATACTTGTGGAGGAAACCATCGTAGGACGAGAGCTTGAGTGCGCCGTTATGGGCTATGGAGATACTACTAAGGCATCAGGTATTGGAGAGATACTTGCAGCGGAGGAAGCAGCTTTCTATGATTTTGATGCCAAGTACAATAACGCAGATTCAAAGACCGTAATCGGTCCTAATCTTCCAGAAGGAATTGAAGAAGAAATTAGAGAAAATGCAATTAAGATATTTAATGCGTTGGATGGTTTTGGACTTTCAAGAGTAGATTTCTTCCTTGAAAAAGATACCAACAGCGTGGTATTTAACGAGATTAACACATTGCCAGGATTTACATCCATCAGTATGTATCCTATGCTTTGGAAGGCAAAGGGCTACAGTATAGAAGAGTTGGTTGAGACATTAATAGAGATGGCAAAGGAACGTTTGTAGGATGAAGCCTTCGGGTTTCATAGGAGGTATAGATATGGATGCACCTATAGGAGTATTTGATTCGGGAGTTGGCGGACTCACTGTTGTGAGAGAAATTATGAGACAGCTTCCAAGTGAAAATGTTATATATTTTGGTGATACTGCCAGAGTGCCTTATGGTAGCAAGTCTAAGGACACCGTGCTTAAGTTTTCAAAGCAGATAGTTAGATTTCTCATGACTAAAAATGTTAAGGCAATTGTATTTGCCTGTAATACAGCTAGTGCCCTTGCTCTAGAGGACATGAGACATGAGATTGAGATTCCAGTAGTGGGAGTGGTACGTCCTGGTGCTAGGATGGCAGCAGATATGAGCAAGACTAAGAGCGTGGGAATTATCGGTACAGATGCAACCATAAAATCTGGTATCTATAACGATTACATAAGACAGCTTGACCCAGAGATTACTGTAGTGGGCAAGGCTTGTCCTTTATTTGTTCCACTAGTGGAAGAGGGCTTACTTGAAGATAGAATCACTGACGATATGGTGGACAGATATCTTTCTGAGCTTAAGCCTTACAATGTGGATGCCTTGGTGCTTGGATGTACACATTATCCACTTCTTATGAATCCTATAAAGAGATATATGGGAGATTCAGTCACCTTAGTTAATCCCGCTTATGAGACTGCTAAGGAGCTAAAGAGCATTTTGCAGAAAAATGATATGTTAAATAGTGCTACGTCTACACCAAATTATGAATTCTATGTCAGTGATGGTGTGGATAAGTTTAAGGCATTTGCAGATGATGTACTTCCTATAAATGTTAAGTCTGTAAATGTAGTTGATATTGAGAGTTATTAATTGAGGTTAATATGAAGGTTAATTTAGAATATGAAAGTATAGATGCAGATGGTGAGAAACAACTATCTAAGGTTATTGCCATTATGGAGATTAGACCAGAGGACTACAAGCTTACCTTCGTAGAGGATTTGTCTGGTGAAGGAAAAACAACTAGGTCAACTATGTACCTTTCCCCTGAGAGTATGCGAATTATCCGCAAGGGGGAACTTAATACTGACTTTATGTTTGGTCCAGCTCTAGTACATAATACTAACTATGCAACGCCTTATGGTAATCTGCCGGTGACTATTACCACAAAAGAGTTTGACTTTTTCGCAAGCCACCCTGAGATTTCAGGAGGTAATATGTTAAACGGTGGAGTCCTGCCATTAGATTATAGTTTAAATGTATCTACATCCTATGATATAGAGATGAATGGCACAAAAATGCCTATGAGTATGAGGGTCAATGTGACATTATGATAAATGAAAAAGAGTTTGAGGAATTCCTTGGAATAAATACAATTGAAAATGAAAGTCAAGAAAAAGACGAAAAGGCAAAGTACTCTATATATGAGGCAACTCACTACAAGGGATTGATAGAGATATTTAAGGAAGTAATTATGACTCCTTACGATACCCTTGTGGATTTTGGTTGTGGTCTGGGTAGAGTACTATTTTATTGCAACCAGCAGTATATGTGTAAGGTTACCGGTGTGGAATACGACAAGGATATCTATGACAAGTTACAGGAAAATGCAGAGGATTACTGCAAGAGATTCAAGAATCAAGAAAAGAAGATGCTTTTTCTTAATATGAAGGCGGAGGACTACGTTATAGAGCCTACGGATAACTATTTTTATTTTTTTAATCCCTTTTCTGTGGAGGTTATGAGTACAGTTTTAGATAATATTTTGGAGTCCGTAAAAAAGCATCCAAGGAAGGTAACATTTATACTGTATTATTGCACCTATGAGATAATGGGTGTTATCAGGAAGTATCCTTTTACTTTGGAGAAGATTATTAAGCTACCTGGGTATGAGGAAGATCCAGATGAAAAGGCTTATGTGTATATGTGTGAATATGAGAGGGGAAAAGGCTGAGAGGAAATCTCAGCTTTTTTAAAAAAAGTGTTGACTTATTCGAAAACGAGTGGTAGAATTGGAAGTAGCAAAAAATACTATAGAGTTTTAAATAAGAAATGAATGGTATAGAAGGAAGGAAAAGGTGCAGTTACATATACGATTAGAAGACGATGTTTATAGAAAATTTACGGACTATGTTGACAATTATGGTATTTCTAGAGCTGAGGCACTTAATTTCTTGATTAAGGATGGTATGTCTAATGACATTCTAAAAAATTACAAAAAAGAGGAGATAGATAAAAATATTTTCCTAAATGCAGCACTTCGCGTGTTCGCAGCACCACTAAAAAAAATAGGTCGAGTGACCTACATTGAATTTGACCAATATTTGATTTATCCTGTTTTTAAAAAAATGGGAGTAGAAAGCTCAGTTGTAATCGTTGAGGAGGAAAGAGTTGCTCGTCTCGTCGCTGATGCCAAAAAATCAAAAAAAACACCTATTATTTTATTGTGCCTTATGGCGTACGGTATGAATTTTGTAACAGGTTTTGAACCATTGAAATTACCGATATCAATGCCAAAAGAGGAAAATTATACTACGTATCGTTCACCTAGCTTAGGAGTGTATTTGCGTACACGAAATTCCGAAGAAGTTGAGGCTATAAAAAAGTTGCGAGAACATAGCGGTTTAAATATAGAAGACATTAGAGACATTGAAAAAAAAATATTTTAATTTAGGGGGATAGAAAATGAAAAGTAAAGATGAAAGATTATCAAAGCAGTTGGGGGATTTCGGAGAACAACTGGTAATGTTCATAATAGGTAGATGTTACTCACATCGTGTTGCTTTGGTTGATCATGTTGGTGTTGACGTTATTGCAACAGATTGTGAGTGGGAAGAAAAGGAAAGTAAAAAATATGGAATATCAGTAAAAACAAGAGTTTTTACTAAAGATGATCCGTCATTTGACTTTGATGAAAATCAACAAGAAAAACTAGTTGAATTTTCTAAAGGTTTTGGTCTTACCCCTATGGTTGCATTTGTGTGTGTTGACAGTTTAGAAAATGCTGAGGTTAACTTTGATGTTTATTTCATAGAATTAGAAGATTTTAGAAGACTTGCCGTAGATGATACTTTTAAAGGGATTAGTATAACAGGTATTAATAAAACTAATTTACGATTTAGTAATGCTAAATCTAATCAAAAGTACTTACAGAATCATGAGTTAATTAATCACCACAGATTGACTCTAAAATCAAAAGATTTAAAATTATAATGTGGCATAAAATAATATGATTATACGACCTACAATATAATCATTTAGAATATAATCCTTTAAAACACCGTATGAAAATATTAACAAAATTTATATTTTCTGCGGTGTTTATTCTTTTGTTTTTCTTTAAGAAAACGGTGAAACTGAACAAAAAATTTGTTAAGGTATATAAAAATTCTGACCCAATAGACAAGGATAAACGGAGAGTATATATTTTGTAACTTGGCAAAGTAACCAAAAATGATGCTTGGGGTATGCCTTCTTGTTGATTGCCCGAAAAATATATGAAATTAGAAACATATTGATTGTAAAAAGACTGAAGAGTATAATGCAGTCTAATTTTATTGGAGGAACATTAATATGAAAGAAAGTAGGGAAAAATATTACATAATTCATTATCCGTCTGCATGGGGGATGGGGAGTAACACCGATATTAGTTTGGCTACGGAAACAAATTTGCGTAAAATCATAGCCCTTGAGGTAGAAAAAGCAAAATGTGATAAACGATGTAGAGACCGTTTTATAAGAGCTTGGAAAGAAGAAAACATGCTTGATGTTGAAGATACAGATAAGATAATAAATGATGTGATTTGTAAACACCTGAATACATGTACTACATATTCAGGGTTGCCTGATCTTATAGAACTTCCCCAGAACGTACCTATTAAGGTTATCTGTGAGAAAGTTGAGAAGACAATATTTCGAATAAGCAACCAGTGGGGGTTTGTGAGAGATATAATAGCTGGTGAGGCGTATCTAATCAGATATAAAGTGGATTTAAGGAACTTCAGGGGTAATGTCGGCGTGGAAAATGGGCATTGTTACGAATTTGTAGAGTATGAATTAAAAAATGTAGTGGAAAATCATCATAGTGATACAGTTGAGAGTATGTTGGAAATGATGAAAGATAAGGTGGCTCGTATGGAAGATAAATTAAAGGGCACCCCGCATAATTATCAAGGACATTATATAGATGATTTAATGCCTGAGATGTATACGCCAGAATGGTACATAAAAGAAATGAGAAATACTAATGAGAGTATAAAGAAATTTGAGAATTTACCAAATATGGTAGACGAATACACACAATACATATACAAACAAAAATACAAAATATTTGCAGAGATTATGGAAGAGCAGCGGGAAAAGGATAAGACCATAGACTACACAAGAATGATTTACCATTATCCATTGGTAACTGAAGGTTTTGCCTGTGAAATAATAAATCGTAAAAAAGAATGTGGGTATTTGTCATATGATGAACTGTTCGTGAAAGGAAATGATATGCACTATCTTATGGCAGATTTATCTAGTATGGCAGGGAGTATAGATGAATTCGATAATGATATAGATATGTGTTTAGTGATGAAAAATGTATTTGGGTACGATTAGAAAGAATGTATGTAAAAACTCTCTACGATTAGAAAGTCATTCAAATTATGCTTATAGGAAGGAGATTATTATGAAAGCAGAGGATGTAAATAATTACATAGAGATGGTTGATGGGAATTGTTTGTATGGTCACGTTGGCTTAGGAGGTATTGCTAGGCTTACTCAGTCCTCTATAAATATTTTAAATAAAATAATTGATCTAGCCAAAGTAATAAGTGACGTTAATGGTGGGAAATATATATGGCTGACCGCAGATGGCGATAATAATAGTAAAGAATTTTTTTTGATTAAACTTGATTTTGAAACAGCTATATATATTAATGACACGCTAATGGGAGATACGAAAAGGAATGGCGTAGGAGTAAGTAATGTATATGACTATGACTTTGACTTTACCGTGCTCTTTGATTGGATTTTGAATGGAGTTGCTAATGTTATAGATATGCTTCATAAGGGTACATATGAGGAATATATATTAAAGGAATTACCTGCAAGATGTAGAAGTGGAGTGATAAAATTAAGCAAATACTGGGAGTATTACCCTGAACACAAAGAGCAGATATATAGACATTATGACCTAAATGTATTAAGTGATTTTATGAAATGGTTTGATGATAATAAGGATTCACTCAAAGGCTATGAAGAGATGACGCCTTCTCTGTTTTATGAAGCATGCTATTTTATATACAAATACAATGGAGTTGATTTGGAAGGATTGACTCCTAAGGAGGCATATTTAAGATATTCGGATGGTAGAGATATGGGATTTTTCAAATTGCCGGATGACTATAATGCACTTGAAAAATGGATAGAGCGTTGTGGCTGCGGAGATCATGCAAGTGAAATAGGATGTGCTACTATGTGGTTTCACAGAAATAGTGCTAGTAAGTGGGTATTCTTTGTATTATCTTCTAAGGACAAGAATTATCATGAGAATCGTATGGAACTTGTGCTTAACATGGCTAAAGCTGGCTTTCACATTGATACTAATTATTATTCGGGAGAAGTTATGAAAT
>JAGBBM010000026.1 GCA_017938485.1 Lachnospiraceae bacterium | reverse complement strand
GCCACACCTAAGAAGCAGCAGATTGGTGAGGTTATCGGTGTTGTTGCTTCAGCCTTTGCTATTGGTGGAACACTTTACCTTCTTGATACTGCTTGGGGCTTTGGCTCTAAGGAGCTTGGCGCTCCACAGGCTACTCTTATGAAGATGATTATTGAGGGTGTTATGGACAATAAGCTTCCATGGTCTCTCGTTGCAGTTGGCGCAATTATCGCAGTTATTGTTGAGGTACTTGGAATTCCTGTACTTCCATTTGCTATCGGTGTATACCTTCCTGTACAGCTTAACGCTTGTATCATGGTTGGTGGTATCATTAGACTCTTCTTCGACAAGATGAAGAAGGATGAGGAGAAGAAGAAAGCTATCGTTAATGATGGTATCCTTTTCTGTTCAGGTATGATTGCAGGTGAAGGTTTAGTTGGTATCGTACTTGCCGTACTCGCTGTATTTGGTGTAGGTGAAGCTATTGATATATCAGGTAAGCTTGGTTTTTCAGAGCCAGTTGCCAATATCGGAAGCTTAGTAGTATTTGGTCTTATCATTCTCACACTTCTTAAGTTCACTCTTTGGAAGAAGAGAGCACCTAAGGAAGATGCATAATGGCTAAGAAGAAAGAAGTTATATCGGCTAATTATCTTGAGAAAATTCCTCTTCGCAGACCAGATATCGAATGGACTACAGATGAGGAAGGCAAAGTAACCCTTCATATCGAGAACAAGGGTACTATGAATCGAATAGCTCAAAAGCTTTTCAAAAAGCCAAAGATAAGCCATGTTTATATGGAGGAGTTTGGAAGCTTTTTGTGGCCACACCTAAATGGTGATAAGGACATCATTGCCTTAGGTGAGTTGGTTAAGGAGCATTTTGGAGAAAAGGCGGAACCTCTCTATGAGAGACTTGCCAAGTACTTCATGATTATAGAAAGCTACAACTTCATAATTTGGAAATAAAATGATAGATTTGCAGGATGTGTATCATCCTGCAAATTTTTTATATACACTATAAAATGATGCAATTTTGATGCAATTTGGTGCTACAATTATAATAACTGCAGATATTTGTAAGGATATACGGAGGTGGAGTATATGCGAAAAATAAAAATATTATGTCTTATGATGGCATTAGCTTTGCTTACTGGTTGTGGCAAGAGAGAAAAAGTTGAATATATAGATGATACAATAAGTACGGAGGAACAAGCTTGTGTAGTGAGTCCATCCAAGAATCTTAAAGAAAGTTTGGGAGTTTCCGAAGAATGGATAGAGTATGTAGATGAGGAAAACTCCATCCAGATAAATGTTACCCCTGTTGTACCGGATACAGATGGGATGAAGGTTATACAGCTTGAAACAAAGAATTATTATGAAAATCCCAAGGGTAAAAAGGAATTCCTTGGTATGCTTACGGATGAACCAGTATACATATATGAACAGGAATTTTGGCCCAAAAGTGAGTGGGAAAGGGAAGCAGAAAAAAGATATGATTTTTATCTAGCCATTGAGGAATGGGATGATTCTGCACCTAATAAACCGGATATGATTGAGTATGCTTTATCTGAATACGACTATGCTATCTCCATGGCAGATAGTTCAAAGGATGAGTGGACTGAAGCTACGGATTATACCAATAATCAATATAAAATCAGTTATGAAGGTTGTGAATACATAGTGTCATTTGAAGACCATTCTGCTGCTGGTTTAGGATATAATTACTATTACTATGAAGCTGTGGCTATGACATTATATGATATGTCAGTTATTGCATCAACTGAAGATGGTGGGGAAGTAATGCTTGACCCATATGTATCTTACGATTTTAATCAGGAATTTGGCGAAAACAGATGTAAATTAACTGAGGAGGAAGCCACAAAGCTTGGGGATAGATTTGTGGCAGATATAAATGTATCAGACTTTGACGTATCCAGCATAGAACCTCTTCTTATTGGGGCAGGTAGTGATATGTATTATGATGGATATGTTGTGAGTTATAGCAGAAAAGTTGATGAAAGTATGGTTGTAGGGGAAGATTATTTTAATTCTCGTATTATGTGTAATCAACTGGGTGAGGTGGCTAATAACAGCGTTTTTTCAGGACCATATAAATATTTTGAAGAAATAAAAGTATATGTAAATGACTTAGGTATAGTTCAGGTAAAATATTGTAATCCCTATGAGGTGTTGGATGTTAGTGAAAAAAACGTTAGCTTGCTAGATTTTGATAATATCAAAGAAGTTATTATAAACGAGCTTGTTACTAATTCATATAACTACAATTACGCTAATTTTGATAATTTGGAGCTTACGTATTTTACATACCTGAATGAAGATAATAGAAATGAGGCTGCTATTATTCCGGTGTGGAAACTCACCCAAAAGACGGCGGGGGATATTACATATTATGTGATTGTAAATGCTATAGATGGAAGTATACTGAATTTGTCAATGCAATTTCATGAACCTGAAATAGAATAGAGAAAAACCTGTAGATATCCATTTTAAATATCTACAGGTTTTTTATTAGTATATTATGGAACCAAATTCCATACTCTGGTATGTGAATCCATATGGACTGTTTGGGTTAGCAACTGCTGTAAGCTTAAATTCTATGTTGATAAAGTTTTTATCCCATATATCACCTATGTTGATGTTGCAGGTGCCTTCGAACAAATAAGTGTCTCCACTTGATGAAACAGATGTTATCTCACAGCTATCTTGGCACATACCCTGATGAGCCCAGCTCTCTAAAGTGTCCCCGTTTGTTGTGATGCTTGAACGCTCAAAGTTATATTCGCTTAAGCTCCAGCCAAATACATTTTCAGAGTAGGTGTTGGCAGCCGATGTACTTATATAACCAACTCCACCATCATAGGAACCTTCAGGTAAGTATGCTCCCACATCACTAGTACGGTTTAAGTGGTCGTTAGTGATAATTCCCATATATACTAGAACTAATTCATCGGACATAGAAACTGTGTAATTCTCAAGGGAATATCCAAGGTATGCTTGACTTGCGGCTATGTATTTTGCCATGACTGAAACATCTGCGGTCTGCTCATAATCTAATTCAGTTGGTGTAAATTCTCCTGTGCCAGAATCTGTATAATCGTAATTACCAGATGGTGCAGACACAACCATACTTGCAGTAGGGTCGCTGCCATTGTAATGTCCTGAACTGTGCTGTCCTGAATTGCCGTTGCCACCATTCATATGGTTAACTAATTCCCCTAGAGGCGAGTTTGGCTTGACATCATCCTTCACACGAAGACAAAGCTTGAATATGCCAAAACTGCAGGCTAAGAACACAATAACAAGTATGAGTTTGTGGATTATATTAAAATCTTTTTTGCTAGATTTACTCATAAGAAATCCCTCCCCGTAAAAAAGTAATCTATATGTGCTATTATAACACAATATGCATATATATTTCCATAGATTTAATACAAACTGAAAAAACACAGAATTTTCACGATTGTATGTTATTGTATGAACTACATTGGGTGGTAATGTATAATATGTAAAATTTGTAACCGTATTGAAAAGGGGTATTATTATGAAGAATAGAAAGTTTTTATGTATGGTGATGTTACTGTTAATGTTTGGGCTTGTGGGCTGTGACAGTAATGAGAAGGAGGAGCCAGAAAAAACTACAGAAAATGATGATGTGGTTATCGAATATCAGGACGAGGATGAAGAAATCATAGTGATGACTGATGAAGAAAAAGCAATTTTATGTAGTACATATGTTAATGAGGACAGGATAAATGAAGGAAAGTTATATGATTATCAGATAGAAGCCTTGAAGCAATTTAGATATGCAAAGGAATATCTCCAGAAAAAATATCCGGGATATGAGTATAATTTCTTTGCATTTCATCCAGAGAGCAAAACCAATGACCTTACTAAATTAGAGTTTACAGTAGATGATACTGAGAACTATTTTACGGTAGAGGTACACACTTCTGATGAAGGTTATCAGGGAAAAGACAATTTGTATGGCTACATATTGTCCCCAGAGTTTGAAGCTATGGTTGTAGAGCTTTTGGCAGATGCTGGTATAGACAATTGTTTGGTTCATGCTAAAATGGGAACTTTTGTTGGTGAGGAGATAGATGCAGATTCCACAGTGGAGGAAATTGTGGATATGGGCAGAAGTCTTAAGATAGACCTTCAGATATTTGTAGATATGGAAGGTGGAGATAACGCTGATACGAAGGCTGTAGTTGCCACCATTGAGGAACAATTAAGAAGCATAAATAATTATGGTGGTCATCAAGTGTATTTTGCACCTGGAATCACAGCTGTGTGCAGTAGCGGTGATGAATGTATCGAATATAGAAAAGAACATGACTTGTATCTTGAAAGCTTTAATACTTTTGATGAATAATATCCACCCCATTCACAGATAAGTCGAATATATTTAACCTATCTGTAGGTGGGGTGGATATTTTTTACCATAAACTTTTGTAGAGGCGTTTTATGGCTTCTTCAATATGGATTTTATCAAG
>JAGBBM010000025.1 GCA_017938485.1 Lachnospiraceae bacterium | reverse complement strand
TATAGTCTCACTGTCTTGTGTGACTAGCATACTTTGTTTTTATGCACTAAATAAAATAGGCGCAGTATCAAATTACATTAATGTTTTATCCACAGAGGAAGAGTTGAAGGATTATTTAAATGATGCACAGTCTAGGTATGTTGTATCTCTTGATTTATTCGCAGGTAAAATTCTTAAAGTAACAGAAAAAACAAAAGTGGACAAATGTATTGTTTATTCTTTGAAAGAATGGATGCCAACTGCGACTAAAGTAGGGTTTTCGGTAAAAATGAGGAAGTTTGATACTAAGTTTTTATCCAACAATAATGTTTTGTTGTGGAAGGAATTTCTTCAATTATCAGACAATAAAACCTTAAAAAACTATAATAAGGATCCTAAAACAGCTGGAGTATTAGGTCACACTGGTGGAACTACAGGATTTCCGAAAACCATTTTAATTGATGATTGTGGAATTAATGCAGTTGCGCACCAGTATTATTTGACATTTGAGAGAGAAAGAGGGCAGAAATTTTTAAATATAGTTATTCCATTTGTTATATATGGGATATTAACTTGTATGCATATGCCGTTGTCTTTGGGATTATGTTTGGTTGTTATACCTAAGTTTAATGATAATGAGTGGAGTAAATATATAAAGAAGTATCAACCTGACTTTATTTCTGCTGTCCCATCATTTGTTTTACCGATGTTGAAGGATACTAAGATGAGTAATGTTGATTTATCATGCCTAAAACTACTTGCAGTAGGTGGTGATGGTATGAATGAAAAATCAGAGATCGAGATGAACAAGTTTTTAAAAAATCATAATAGTAATATAGAGATATTAAAGGGATATGGAATGTCTGAAGTATGTGCATCTGCGGTAACTGGAATGAATGGAGCAAATAAGGTAGGAAGTATTGGTGTTCCGTTGGTAAAAAATAATGTAAAGGTAATTGATGAAAATCAAGCTGAATGCAAGTACGGAGAAGTAGGTGAGCTTTGTTTACTGTGTCCAGCATTAATGATTGGATATAAAGGGGATGAAACGGCAACGAATGAATTAATCCATATCAATGAAAGAGGCGAAAAATGGGTTCATACAGGTGACCTTGCATATGTAGATGAGGATGGATTTGTTTTTTTGCAAGGAAGAATAAAGAGAATCATATTAACGACTAAAGACGGTATGGGATATAAAGTTTTTCCTAACATTGTAGAAGCGAAAATAAAATCTAATGATAATGTATTTGGAGTATGTGTTATAGGTGCTAAGGATGGAGAAAACCAAGTGCTTAGAGCATGTATTGTTAAAAAACAATCAGTAGATATCTCAAATGAAGTATTAGAGAAACAGCTAAGGGATATGTTCAATAAAGATATGCCAGAGTATCAACGACCTTTATACTATGAATTTGTTGACAGTTTGCCATTAACACCCGTAGGAAAAGTGGATTATAAGAAATTAGAGGAAATGTATAGTGATTAACTGGAGGATAAATATGCAAAACCAACAAGTAACTGGCTACCCATCCATAGATAAGCCGTGGATGAAAAATTACAGTAGACATGGCATATGTTGAAATTGATTCAGATGATGAAACAAAGAAGAATTTGATAAAAACAAAGATTATGGAAAAGTGTAAAAAAGACCTTCCAGACTATGAGATTCCTAAGTATATAGAATGCATCAAAAAGATACCATATAAAAATACAAAGCATGACTTCAAACAGCTAGAAGCTATGGGAGAGGAATATGTGAAGAAGTTAGGGGAATAAATATTAATTTAATGTTGTAGCTTCGGTGTACACTGACTATAAAGATGTAAAATCTTCAGGTGAGTCCTACCTTATAAGTGGAAACGATAAGAGAGTTCTTCGTTGATACGAATGCTGTCAAGAGGCTATGCAGATGGATGCATGGCCTCTTTTCGTATTATGGAGGAGCAATGAGTAAAAGATTTAAATTACAAAATATAATAGAAATATTATTTTATGTATAGTATAATCAAGGTGTGGGTAATTTTATATTATTCACACCTTAATTATTGGAAAGGAAGGTAACAAAATGGAATTAAAAGGATCAAAAACAGAGAAGAATTTGCTTGCTGCATTTGCAGGTGAGTCACAGGCTACTAATAAGTACAGATACTTTGCTTCAAAGGCAAAGAAGGATGGATACGTTCAGATAGCTAATATATTTGAGGAAACTGCAAACAACGAGAAGGAACATGCTAAGATGTGGTACAAGCTCTTAAAGGGTGGAAGCATTCCTTCAACTGTAGATAACCTTAAGGAAGCTGCTGATGGAGAAAACTATGAGTGGACTGATATGTACGCTGAGTTTGCAAAGGAAGCAAGAGAAGAAGGATTTGAGGATATTGCCAGATCTTTTGAGGGTGTTGCGGCTATCGAAAAGGATCATGAGGAAAGATACAGAAAGCTTCTTGCTAACATCGAAGGTGACTTAGTATTCTCCAAGGACGGAGATGTAATTTGGCAGTGTCTCAACTGTGGACATATCTGTGTTGGTAAGAAGGCACCAGAGGTTTGTCCAGTATGTGCACATCCACAGAGCTATTTCCAGGTTAAGCCAGAGAATTACTAGGATAAGATATATATCAGATTATGGTAAGTGATGAGGGGATTTTTGCCCCTCATCTTTCTTTGTCAACAAATGTTGATTTTTGATTGATATTTAGTTGTAATTTGGCGTGTAAATTATATAATTATATTATGGAGAAATGCGCACGTATTTGTGCTTAGGGAGGCAAAGGATGTTTCAGATACTTATAGCTGAAGATGACAATGAATTAAGACAACTTTTTGGAAAAGTATTAACAAAACAGGGGTATGCGGTTACAGGAGTGTCAAATGGTAAGGAAGCATTGGACGCTTTAGATAGCGGTTATTATGATATGATAATATCCGATATTATGATGCCTGTTATGGACGGATATGAGATGGTGAGAGCCATAAGAGAGGTTGGAAACAATATACCTGTACTTATGATAACAGCTAAGGGTGAGTACGACGATATGCGTCAAGGATTCTTGTCCGGTACAGATGACTATATGGTAAAACCAGTAAATGTAAATGAAATGGTCCTTAGAGTTGGTGCACTTCTTAGACGTGCCCAGATGATAAGTGAGAGAAGACAGATTATTGGAGATACAGTATTAGAGTGTGATTCCCTTACTGTTATATCAGATGGAGAGAAAAATGTATTACCACAGAAAGAGTTTATGCTCCTTTATAAGATGGTTTCATTTCCGGGAAAAATATTTACCAGACAACAGCTTATGGATGATATATGGGGTTATGATTCAGATACAGATACCCATACCATAGATGTACATATTGGAAGACTTCGTGAAAAATACGGTGACAATAAGGACTTTAAGATAGTAACTGTAAGAGGTGTAGGATACAAGGTAGTTAAGCTATGAAGATAATTAAGAGAAAGAAAAAGAAAAGATTTTTATTATCAAGTATTAATATATTTTTCACCATACTGGTTCTTGCGGAGTTTATTGTAACCATTGGTTTTGCATCCTTGGTTCAGTGGATACTTGAAAATATATTGCAAGTATCCATATCTACCACTACTTTCTTGCTGCTTATGGGTATTTGCATGGGTGGTGCTTTAGCCTTTTTGGTCAACAGAATCTTCTTTCAACCTATACAGGAACTTAGTGAAGGTATGAACGATGTGGCGGATGGGGACTTTACCATAAAGCTTGAAACAAATAGCCCTATCAACGAGGTTAAGGAGCTATATGATAGTTTCGATTTGATGGTTAAGGAGCTTGGAGCAACAGAGGTTCTTCAGACGGATTTCGTGTCTAATGTATCTCACGAGATAAAAACTCCTGTTAATGCTATAGAGGGTTACGCCACCCTTTTGCAGAGTGGAGAATACACTCAGGAGGAAGAAAAAGAATATGTTGATAAAATTCTGTTTAATACCAAACGCCTTTCTGCTTTGGTAGGAAATGTGCTTCTTCTTTCGAAGATTGATAACCAAGCCATAATTAGGAAAGAGAAAGTATTTAGACTGGATGAACAGATTCGTCAGTCTATAATGCAACTAGAATCAAAGTGGTCGGAAAAAGACATAGAGCTTGATATTGACTTAGATGTGGTGGAATTTAAGGGAGATGCCACATTGCTTATCAATGTGTGGGACAATCTCATTGGCAATGCCATAAAGTTTGACCCGGAAGGCGGATTGTTAAGGATAAGACTCAGCGAGACAGATGGAGAGATTTTGTTTGTTATAGAAGATAGTGGTGAGGGTATAAAGGAAGGTGCTATCGACCACATCTTTGATAAGTTTTATCAGGGAGACAGTTCTCACAAGCAGGAAGGTAATGGGCTGGGACTTTCTTTAGTTAAGCGTATAATAGATATATATGGAGGAAAGATAGCTGCAGAAAATCTGCCAGAGAAGGGTTGCAGATTTACGGTTAAGCTTCCTTCAATGGAAATAGAATAAAAAAATAATTCTTCAGTTTGTTTTATGTTGTAGATGCATATGAACAGATGAAGAATTTTTTTTGACAAAAATCAACAAAAGTTGATTTTAAATTGAAGTTTAGTTGTAATTTGATTGATATATTTCTATGTAAAATCTGGGAGTAGGAGATGATTTTTTGAAAGAAGAAAAGAATCCTATAATGAAAATCTCGTCAGGAATAATGCGAGTATTGTTAAGACTATATGTTTACATATGTTTTAGACCGAAGATAATTTACGAGGATAAGAGCATAAAGAAAACATTGAAGAATACGCCAGTGGTTTTTATAGCTAATCACACTAGCTACAGGGATGGTCCTACATTGTTTTTCCTCATTAAGAACTGTTCACTCTTGGTTGCAAAGGATTGGCATGATAGGAAACTTATAAATTGGCTTATGTACAGTAAACCAACTATTCCTATAGATAGATATGGTGTGGATACAAGCTGGCTTAGAGAAGCGGTTAAGATGATTAAAGCTGGCAAAAATGTGGTGATTTTCCCAGAGGGTCATACTACTTTGGATAAGCAGATAGATGATTTTAAGGCGGGCTTTGTTATGTTGTCTGTTATGACAGGTGCACCGGTGGTGCCAATGTATTTTAATGGAGAATATAACATTCTTCACGGAAGACGCCTCAAGATATATGTGGGGAAGATGGAAGAACTAGACAAAGAAGGTAAGGGTATGAATGCAGAATACCTTTCTTCTCAGTGTAGTAGATTCAAAAACATAGTTTTGGATATGGAGAGCAAATATAAAGATTTGTAATTTGTATGTAAGAAAGGAAAAATAAAATGAGTCAATATTTTTATGGTATGGTTGATGCAGAAGAGATGTCTACTTTTGAATATCTTCCAACTATGGTAGAGCTTTTGGAAAAGTGTAAGAGAGATTACGCCGACTGGCCAGCTATAAGCGATAAGGTTACTACATATACATTTAAAGAACTTTATGACAATGTGGCAAGACGAAGAGATTTTATATATGCCAAGGGGCTTAAGCCTGGGGCAAAAATAGCAGTTATGGCTAGAAATGATTTGGATGCTATGGAGCTTCTCCTTGCAATAGCTACTGCGGGTTATACCTACATTATGCTTCCAAATGCTCTTGGTGCTGAGGCACTTATGGGTATATCAAGAAAGTTTGATTTGGAAGGTATGTTTGTTGCAGACGAGTTTAAAACGCTTACCGATAACCTTCCTATCCCAGTTTGGTCTACAAAGGCTACAGGTGAAAAGGAAGCTCCTGCTGCAGAGGTTACAAAGGATACTGTTGCAGCTATATATTTTACTGGTGGAACAACTGGAGCTCCAAAGGGTGCAGTGCTTACTCATGGAGCTATGATGCGAGGAGCTTTTAATGGTATCTTCCATCCGGGAAAGGTAATGCATAAGAAATATATATGTATGCTTCCACTTTCTCACATATTTGGTTCTATAAGAAGCTTTCTTGGACCACTTTACGCAGGTTCTACTGTGTACACCTGTACTGACATGAAGGCTGCGGTGGGAGACATACCAGTGGTAAGACCAAATGTGCTTGTACTTGTTCCGGGACTTGTAGAAATAATATTTAATATAGCAAAGCTTAAAGGAAAAGAATTTCTTGGGGATTTGGAGATAATGATAGTAGGTGCGGCACCTGTTGCACCAAGACTTATGAAGGTGGCTGAGGAGATGGGTATCTGCCTTTGTGCTGGATATGGCCTTACTGAGGGTGCAAATCTTTCATTTGCCAACTGTGATACAGTATCTAATCCATATTCTATGGGAAAGGCTTATCCAGAGCAGGAATACAAGGTGGTTAATGGAGAGCTTTGGCTCAAGGGAGACAACCTTATGCTTGAATACTATAAGGATCCAGAACAGACTGCTGCGGTATTTGAGGACGGCTGGTTTAAGACTGGTGATTTAGTTGAATTTGATGAAAATGATTACATATATATAACAGGTAGAATCAAGAACCTTATTATTCTTCCAAACGGTGAAAATGTATCTCCTGAGGAGATAGAGGACTTGTTCTACAAGGAAGAGTTAGTTAAGGACTGCCTTGTCAGTGAGATGGATAAGAACGGTGTATCGGTTATAGGAATTGAGATTCTTCCGTATATGCCTGCTCTTGCAGGAGTAAGTCCTGAGGACATAGAGAAGAAGATGCAGGAGATAACTGACAAGATAAATAAGGAATTACCATCCTATAAGCGAGTGCTTAAGGTGGTTGTAAGAACAGAAGATTTCCCTCGTACAGGGGCTATGAAGATTGCAAGAAAGATAAAATAAGGAGGATACAATGATGATATTTGACAGACTTAAAGAGATATTTGGAAGGGTAATGCCACAGATTGATGAAACAAATATAACTATGGATAGTGTACTTACATCAGATTTGGGAGTAGATTCTCTCAATATGATGCTTCTTGCCATATCAGTGGAGGAAGAGTTTGATATCCAGTTTGAGTCAGCATCAAACCTTAACACAGTAAGAGATATCTGTGAGTATGTGGAAGAGAGAGTTCCAGCTTGGAGCTAGGAAGCTTGCAGAGGAAATTATTGATGAATGTATTAGTTATAAATGGTAGCCCTAAAGGGGAAAGAAGTAATACTCTTAAGCTCACCAATGCTGTGCTTGAGGGTATAAAAGAAAGCACCGATGCTCATATTGAGACTCTTACCGTAAAGGATATGGACATAACTCCTTGTCTCGGTTGTATGAGCTGCTGGGGACAGACTGCGGGTTCTTGTGTCATAAAGGATGTAATGACTGATGTGTATGAGAAGATTATGGCGGCAGACCTTGTGATTGAAAGTTTTCCGCTTTTCTTTTTCGGAATGCCTGGTCCTATGAAGAGTTTTACGGATAGATGTATGCCTCTTATGGAAACTTACAGAGGTGATGTGAAGACTATAGGGGACGATGCATTTCATGAGCCAAGGTTTGATATGAGTGGAAAGAAGCTGGTGGTAATATCCACCTGTGGATATGGTAGAACAGAAGAGATATACGACTCTCTTATAAAGGAGTATAATTTTATCTGCGGAGCAGGAAAATATACTGCACTCTTTTGTCCGGAAGGGGAAATGTTTGCTATACCACCTCTTAAGCCTCAGATTGATGCGTATCTGAAAAGATATAAGGATATAGGTGTATTGCTTGGCAAGGGAGAAGAAGTGTCGGAAGAGATGATAAAAAAGGCCTCAGAGCCGATTCTTCCTAATAGAGCATTTAAAACATTGGTTAATAATTATTGGGAATCCTGTAACTAGGATGTATTAAAACCTCACTGAAAGTTTTCGGTGAGGTTTTTCACATTGTATATTATTTACAGTGTTGATTAGATGTATTAAAATGAGTGTAGAAGATTAAATGATTGGAATTGGATTGAAAGTAGAAAGGGATAATTTGGATAAAGTAGTTAATAAAAAACCAAAGAATAAGAAAAAAAGAATAGTGATTATAAGTATTGTTTTGGCGGTGTTTTTCCTTTTTTGTCTCATCAACAACAATATTCTTGTGGTGTCAGAATATGAGTACTCCAACCCTAAAATACCTAAAGCCTTTGATGGATTTACCATAGTTCAGATATCTGATTTGCACAATAAGGAATATCCTTTTGACCAGAAATATCTTATGAACAAGATTGAGGATAGTAATCCTGACATTATAGTCATTACGGGAGATATAGTGGATAGTAGTCATACTGATATGGATGGGGCGTTAGAGTTTGCAAGGAAGTGTGTGGAACTTGCACCGACCTACTATATTACTGGTAATCACGAGTACTGGATTAGCAAAACAGATTTGGAGGGGCTGATTTCATCCCTTGAGGAGATGGGGGTTATCTGTCTTGAAGATGAATGTGTTAGCCTTAAACAGGGGGATGCAAATATCAATCTTATAGGTTTGGACGAAAAGAGTCTTGCCGATGGAACCTTGAAGAATATGATGTTAGATATAGGTTCGGAGGATTTTAATATTCTCCTCGCTCATGAACCCCAGTATATAGATGATTATGCTAGAAACGATGTGGATTTAGTTTTGTCGGGACATGCTCATGGCGGTCAGGTTAGGCTTCCTTTTGTAGGTGGTTTATTTGCTCCAGATCAGGGCTTTATGCCTAGCTATACTGAGGGTGAATACACTGTGGGAAATACCACAATGATAGTTAGTCGTGGAATAGGAAATAGTGTTATACCTCTTAGAGTTTTTAACCTGCCGGAGATAGTGGTTATTAAGCTAAAAAGTAACTAAATAGAATTGCATTTTTTGTTTGACTATAGTAAAATTTTATTACTACTTATGAGAACGTATAGGAGGTACGAAATGGGCAAATTTGTTATCAAAAAAACTAACACAGGTGTAAAGTTTGATTTGAAGGCAGGTAACGGACAGGTTATCGCAACTTCAGAGGTTTACAATTCAATGGATGCTTGTAAGAACGGTATTGCAAGTGTGCAGAAAAATGCACCTGTTGCAGCAGTTGAGGATCAGACAGTTGAGGGATATGCAACTGAGAAGAATCCTAAGTTCGAAATCTACAACGACAAGGCAGGAGAGTTTAGATTCAGACTTAAGGCTACAAATGGTCAGATTATTGCAGTAAGCGAGGGTTACACAACACATGCTAACTGTGAGAACGGTATCGAGTCTGTTAAGAAGAATGCTGTAGATGCTGAGATTGTAGAAGAGTAGTGAAGTAAAGGCGAGGTTGAATAAAACCTCGCCTGTAATATTTCCGCGTATAGATGTCAATAATGATATCACTGTGCGTATTTTAACGTTGACACTGGGGATACAAAATGATAATATAAACATACAAAAAGGTGTTACCGATAGATGGTTAGCCTTGTTGATTAGTTTCTATAAAAAATAGCAACCTCAACTTAGCGGGAGTGGTTGCTATTTTTGTGTTCTTTAATATTTAAATATATTGAGACTACTGTAACAGCAATGCTAATTACTGTTACTATAATCCCAATAATCTCAAGAAACATCAAAAATCCTTTCCTTTGTACTATCCATAACTGAAGACCTCCTTTTGTATGGAAGCTCTGTATATGTATATACAGGTTGAAAGGCCAACCACCTACTCATACTACCTGTTATGGTAACACCCTGCACATATTTTAACATAAAAAGTATGTGTGAAAAAGAAGCAATGTACGTAATAGAAATACGGTTAAATCGATTTAAAACATACAAAGTTGTGTAGCTGGCTGAAATACTTGATGTCAAGAAAAAAAGTGTATATTTTTGTATACAAATTGGAGCATTTTATAATAATAAATTTTTTTCTATATCTTTCATAACACTAAGATATTCTTCAACAGTGTTGCTCTGTCGTAGCTTCTTTAATAACTCATCATCGCATTTTACTATCTTAATCCAGTAGGACCACATCTCCATCATCTTATGCAAGAAATGTCTTTCTTTAAGTCCTAAATTAAAATAAGACTCATATATGTCATTGTGAAAGTCTATAAACTCATCCTTGCTCATAGGTGCGCCACCATTAAGTTGTCTTCCAAGTGATGGATCTGATATGGCACCACGGCCGCACATTATACTATGTATCTCAGGGTATCTTGAACTTATTTGTTCAGCGTCAATTGTGGAAAAAATATTGCCATTGTAGCAGACTTTAGGTGTAGAAACATGTTGACTACTATCAGTAGGACAATCACCCTTGCAAACATCCCCAGCATTAAATTTAGCGTGTCTAGATGTAAACACCTTCTCGAACTCCTCAAGTCTTGGCTCACCACCATAAAAGTCACTTCTAAATCTTGGGTGTATGGTAAGCTCATCTATAGGATATCTAAAAAACACATCTAGTATCTCTTCAAAATCTGCATTGTCTGTGAGGCCTAGTCTGGTCTTAACGCTAATCTTAGCCTTCCAATTGTGTTCGAAAATCCTCTGAAAAAATTGATTCAAATTATGTGTATCTGCAAGCATAGCTGAGCCTTTGCTCTTGCTTACAACAACTCTTGCAGGACATCCCAGGTTAAGATTAATCTCAGTGTATCCATAGTCCTCCAGTATGTTACCAACCCGTATGAAACCTTCCGGGTCACAGGTTAGTATCTGTGGAACAAGGGGAATATCAAGGTTATTGTCAGGATGGATATCAAAATCTTCCTTTGGGACAATAGTAGGCTTGTCGTTGGGCTGTATGAATGGGGCGAACATTTTGTCCCAGTAGGGAAAATGACGCCAAGCCACCTGTCTGTATATGTAATCTGTTACGCTGTCCATAGGGGCCAAGTAATAATTCATAGTAATCTCTCCTAATGTGGATGGGATGTTATAGAAAAATATTGGTTACAGAATCTCTTCGTTAATCAAATAAATACTGTTTTCAGCTTCTTTTGTTGCGGTGTTTGCTTTTTCTTCCAGTGCCGCAAGCTGTCGCTTCATTTTAGGGTATGTAGATGCGTCCTTGTATATGAAATACACAGCAAAAGCGAGCAGGAAAGCAGTAAGTATACCAGTGAAAATCTGGGAAATACCAAGGAGAGGAAGCGCCTTGAATATAGTCGCCGCACTACCTATCAAAGAAACAATAGTTCTAAGGTAAGCCAGATGAGTCTGGTCTACGGCAAGCTTACTGTTGGTAAAGGCAAGGTCGGTTCTAATCTTAGAGAGCTCGGTACGTTCTACAGCTAACTGATTTTGGTTGTAAGCTAGAGCCTTCTTTGTCTTCATGGAATTAGGGATTTCTCTTGGATTGCCTGACGCAATTTCGGCGGTGTAATGTTTAGTTTTATCATTTTTTGTAGTATTCATATAAAACACCTCCTAAAAAGGATATATTTTCATAATTATAGTATATAGTTTTTTTCCTACTTTAGCAACGAAATTATTTGTTATATTTAGCCTTAAAAGAGCATAAAATCACTTGAATATAACACCTAAATAAAGTAAAATTATATATAGTATTTTTCTTTGAAAAATGGGGTTGCAACAAGCTAATATTTTTTAGAAACAGGAGGTAGCTAGGATGAATGTTTACACAACTGACAAGATTAGAAACGTAGTGTTATTAGGTCACAGTGGTTCGGGCAAGACCAGTCTGGTAGAGTCTATGGCGTATCTGGCAGGAATTACATCTCGTATGGGTAAAGTGGAAGATGGTAATACAGTCAGCGACTATGGAAAAGAAGAACAGAGCAGACAGATTTCCATTAGCACCTCTTTAATTCCGATTGAGTGGAATGGAACTAAGATTAATGTATTAGATACGCCTGGATATCCGGATTTTATCGGTGAGGTAGAAGAGGCTATAAGTGCTGCAGACGGAGCGATTATAGTGGTTTCCGGTAAGGCGGGAGTTGAGGCTGGTACAGAGAGAGCTTGGGAGCTCTGTGAGAAGTATAAGCTTCCACGTATGATATATGTTACCGGTATGGATGCGGACAACGCATCATTTAAGAACGTAGTTGAGACCTTGACAGATATGTACGGTAAGAAGATAGCGCCGTTCCATTTCCCTATCCGTGAGAACGAGAAGTTTGTAGGATATGTAAATGTTATCAGTGAGACTGGTAATCGCTGGCAGGGTAAGGAAGTAGTAGATATGCCTATACCTGACTACAGTATGGAGAATCTGGAGCTTTACAAAGAAACTCTTATGGAAGCTGTGGCAGAGACCAGTGAAGACTTTATGGATAGATATTTTGGAGGAGATACCTTCTCTGAAAATGAAATCAGAGCAGCTCTTCGTATGAATGTAATTGACAGCAATATAGTGCCTATATCCATGGGCTCAAACACACTCTGTCAAGGTACATATACTCTTATAGATGATATAGTAAAATATATGCCTAGTCCGGAGAACAAGGAGATTGCAGGATTTAATATGAAGACCAACGAGGTGTTCCTTGCAAACTATGACTTCTCCAAGGCTAAGTCAGCATATGTATTTAAGACAATTGTAGACCCATTTATTGGTAAGTATTCATTGATTAAGGTATGCTCGGGCGTATTTAAGTCAGATGATATGATATACAACAAGGATAAGGATATAGACGAAAAGGTTAGTAAACTCTATGTACTTTGTGGCAACAAGGCGATAGAGGTTCCTGAGCTTCACGCAGGTGATATAGGAGCTATTCCTAAGCTTACCGCAGCTAGAACAGGCAACACCTTATCCACCAAGGCATGTATCATCGAGTATGGTAAGTTTGAGATATCAAAGCCATATACCTTTATGAGATACAAGGTGCCTAACAAGAATAACATCGACAAGGTGGCACAGGCACTTCAGAAGCTTACTCACGAAGACCAGACCTTAAAGATTGTAAATGATGCGGAGAACAAGCAGTTACTTCTTTATGGTATTGGCGAGAAGCAGCTTGAGATTATACAGAGCAGACTTGTTAACGAGTACAAGTGTGAGATAGAATTAAGCAAGCCTAAGATAGCATTTAAGGAGACCATCAAGAAAAACTCAGATGTAGAGTATAAGTACAAGAAGCAGTCAGGTGGACATGGACAGTACGGACACGTTAAGATGCGTTTTGCCCCTCTTGGTGATACTGACAAGGCATATGAGTTTAGTCAGGAGGTTGTTGGTGGAGCAGTTCCAAAGAACTTCTTCCCAGCTGTAGAAAAAGGCTTACAGGAAGCTTGCGAAAAGGGACCTCTTGCGGCATACCCTGTAGTTGGTATAGCTGCGGTGCTCTATGATGGCTCCTACCACTCAGTAGACTCCTCTGAGATGGCATTTAAGAAGGCAACTATTCAGGCATTTAAGAAGGGCGTTATGGAAGCCACTCCAGTACTTCTAGAGCCTATTATGAGCCTTAAGGTTATTGTTCCTGATCAGTACACCGGAGATGTTATGGGTGACTTAAATAAGCGTAGAGGTAGAGTTCTTGGTATGAATTCTATTGGTAAGGGAAAACAGCTTATAGAAGCTGATATTCCGATGATGGAGCTTACCGGATATTGTACAATACTTCGTTCTATGACCGGAGGCAGAGGAGACTATTCCTTCGAGTTTGCAAGATATGAGCAGACTCCTGGTGATATTCAGGCTGCAGAGGTTAAAGCAAGAGCAAACAAGGTTGCTGAAAACAACGAAGATTAGTATAGATTAATATGTGTTAAGAAAGGATGTCCTCGAGGTAACCCCACGCCTCGGGGGCAAATGAACGTTATGGGAAAGATATGCAGTAAAATTTATAAGGAGTTCTTTGATAAGGTAAAGGCACTTACTTATAGTATGCCAGGACATATGGAGGATATTTCCAGAGAATTTGACGCAGTGGCAAAAGAGCTACACATTGGAAAATTTACTGAAACCTTCATAAGACCTAAGGTGGACTATGATGCTAAGGAAACTCAAAGCAAAGCTACACTTTATATTAGTTCTGAGAGCTTTGGAGATGTGTCCAAGGACTTTTTCTACGTTACAGGAGATAAAGGCAGAGTTATACTTAGCTTTTACCCTACAAGAGGCTATACCTGGAAGGATGAAGAACTAGAGGATTTGGAATTTATCGCAGATAGTGTGTATTTGCTAGGCGCTAGAATACAGCTCCTCAACCATGTGAAGAATCTTTATACAACAGATATGTTAACAGGCGTACTTAATACCAGAGGATTTATGGAGCATTGTGGAAGTGTGTTCGGAACTCCTGATGCAGACAAGTACATGCTGGTATTTATGAACCTTAAGAATTTCAAATATGTAAATAGTACCTTGGGACAGCGCCAGGCGGATATTATTCTTCGAAAGTATGCAAATGTATTGGCTTCCGATAAGAAAGAAAAAGAGAAGGTAGGCAGATTGGGAGGAGATAACTTTATCGCCCTAATCGCCAAGAAATATATAGATGAGTTCATAGATAAGTATTCCGCTATTAATTTTAACATAGAGCTTATGGAAGGGTACAGAAGTGTAACTGTAATGGCTCGTATGGGAATATATCCTATAAAGAAGGAAGATACTATAAAGGATGCCATGGATTCAGCTTCGGTAGCCATAGCAGTGTCTAAGAAAAATAGTCACAATGACGTGGTTTGGTTTGCACCAGAGATGTATGACAATAGTATTCACTCTAATTCCATATCCATAGAATTCCCTATGGCGTTGCAGAACAGAGAGTTTGTGGTATATTATCAGCCAAAGGTTAATTTAAAAGACAATACTTTATGTGGATGTGAAGCACTTACCCGTTGGAATCAAAATGGAACCATAGTTCCACCGATGGAATTTATACCGGTTTTGGAGCGTGAGGGAGCTATATGTAAGCTGGACTTTTATGTATTTGACACAGTTTGCGCTGATATAAGAAGATGGATTGATATGGGCATAGAGCCTGTACAGGTATCGGTTAACTTCTCACAGCTCAATCTTCACAATGATAATCTTGCTGAGGATATCGTGAAGATTATGAAGTCTTACGATATAGATGGTAAGTATATAGAGATAGAGCTTACAGAACAGTCTGGATATGACGATTATGAGAGATTAGAAAAATTCGTTGCCAAGATGAAGTCTTACAATATAACTACGTCCATAGATGACTTTGGAACTGGATATTCATCACTGAATCTTCTTAAGAATCTTGATGTAGATATAATTAAGTTGGACAAGTCCTTGCTGGGTGATGTGGATGGTATGGAAGAAAAGGACAAGGTAATTATCTCTCACATCATAGATATGGTAGACCAGATGGATAAGGCTGTAGTGGCGGAAGGTGTTGAGACCAAGACTCAGCTTGATATATTAAATGGTATCAACTGTAATATGGCTCAGGGATATTTCTTTGACAAGCCTATGCCATGTGAGGAGTTTGAGAAACGAATGACAGGTGAGCGAGTTTATAGTGTGTAATGATATTGACAGAATGATTCAATAGGAGTTTGATAAGATGTCATATATTATAGATGGTGGTTGGAATACCCACCCACGTCCACAATTAAAGAGAGAACTTTTTATGAGCTTAAATGGCGAGTGGAAGCTGGGGGATAAGACTATAAATGTTCCATATCCACCAGAGTCCAAGCTATCCGGATATGAGAGTGAGATTCCCAAGGAGCTTTGGTATGAGAGAAGCTTTAGGGTTCCGGAAGGATTTACTGAGGATAGGATATTGCTTCATTTTGGGGCAGTGGACCAGCAGGCAAAGGTGAGAGTAAATAATAAATTGGTAGGTGTCCATATAGGTGGATACCTGCCTTTTGTTGTAGATATAACAGAGGTTGTAAAGAAGGATGAGAATAACTATCTGGAGATTATTGTAGAGGATAAGCTGGATAAGGCTCATCCTTATGGCAAGCAGACGGAAAAACCAAAGGGAATGTGGTACACTCAGGTTAGCGGAATCTGGCAGTCAGTGTGGCTTGAAAATGTACCTAATATATATGTGGAAAAGCTTATTATCACACCTTGGATGGATAGAGTACAGCTTAAGGTGGTTTGCAATAAGGAAGTAGAAAGCTGTAGGGTAAAGATTAATCTGCCTGTGGAGACTTTTGAGAATTCAGATGGGGAAAAGAACTGTGAGGATAATATATTAGAGGTTGATTTGAAAAAGGGTGAAGGTGTAATCGAAATCCCTAACCCTATAAACTGGACTCCTGATAATCCACACTTGTATGATATGAAGATATATGTGGGTGAGGATGTAGTTAGTAGCTACTTTGCCCTTAGAACCATAGAGATTAGAGAGATGGATGGGGTAAGACGAGTATGCCTTAATGGTAAGCCAATATTCTTCCATGGAGTTTTAGACCAAGGATATTTTGAGGAGGGAATATTCCTTCCTAGGAGTGAAGAGGACTATGATAAGGATATCATTGCCATGAAGGAGCTGGGCTTTAATATGCTTAGAAAGCATATAAAGATTGAACCAGAATATTTCTACTATGCCTGTGATAGGCTGGGAATGCTTGTGATGCAGGATATGGTCAACAACGGAGAGTATTCATTTATCAGGGATACGGCTCTTCCTACAGTGGGCTTTAAGAAGAAAAATGACAGGAAGAGTAAGGCGGATGAAAGAACCAAGGAGGTGTTTAAGCACCATACAAGAGGTACAGTAGAGCATCTTTATAATCACCCTTCCATAGTGTCATATACTATATTTAACGAGGGTTGGGGACAGTTTGACAGCGATGAGATGTATGACCTTGTAAAGGAGCTTGATGGAACTAGATTGGTGGATTCTACTTCCGGCTGGTTTGCCCAGAATAAAAATGACTTTGACAGTGAGCACATATATTTTAGACTGAAGAAGCTTAAGGTGAAGGAACGTCCTTTGTTTATCACTGAATGTGGTGGATACAAGTATTTGGTGAAGGGACATTTCTTTGGCAAGAAGGAGTACGGCTACGGAAGCTGTAAGGATAGTGCTGAACTTACTTCTCGAATTAAGACAATGTATGAAAAGATGATTATACCTTACATCAAGGATGGTGTGTGTGGCTGTATCTACACCCAGCTTAGCGATGTGGAGGGAGAGATAAATGGCCTGTATACCTACGACAGAGCAGTCTGTAAGGTGGACAAGGCTGTGATGAAGGAGATTGCCGAAAAGATTGATGTGGGGATAAATCGGGTATCTTCTTGTGGTGAGTCAGGGATTTCTACTAGTAATGAAAGTGTGGATAACTTTTCGGTGGACAAGAAGGCAGTCATAAGATGTAGCATCTGCACGGGAGAACAGGTGGCTGGATTTAAGGATGAAAAGACCGGTAAATTCACTGAGGTAATGCTTATCAGGGATGATAAGGACTTGAAGAAGTTTATGAAAATGTATGATTTGAAAAATGTGGAAAAGATATATTAAATAAGGAGGTATGCGAATGGGAAAAAGACAAAACTATCCCAGTATAGATATGCAAAGAACTGGAAGAAGAATAAAGAGATTGATTACTGGGGCAGGATATACACCTAGTATGATTCAAGAGTATTTGCATTTGGCATGTGTACAACCAATATACCGTTGGTATAAGGGCTTGATATTGCCATCAGTAGACCATTTATTGTCCCTTAGTGAGCTGTTGGGAGTTCATATGGAAGATTTGTTAGTGAAGAAATGCGAAAAGATAGATGGATTTATTATGCGATATAATGATATGAGTCCTAGAGAAAAACGAATAATGGAATACTATAAGAAACTGTACGTGGAAGCTGCATAGTATGCTTTGGACTAACAGTCCAATGAAAATGATATTGACAAATGTTATCCTCTTATCATAGACCCGAAAAAGGTATGTGATAGGAGGATATTTTTATGGACAGAAGAGTTGATGTGGTAGAAGATTTAGATGGAAATAAGACTGTAGTTATACATGATATTATTTTTAAAGGTAAGCGTTCGATGGATTGGACAGAAGTGGAGGAATACTTAAAAAGATTTGTGGGAGAAGAGTATATTATTGAAGATACCGGTGATTTGATTTACATTGGAAAGGATCTTCCCGACGAATATACGCATTCGAATTATACAATGCTTCTTAGAGGGGCGAACGCAAAGGCAAAGGCCAATGCTACTCAGGGTATTCCTGAAATGTTGCTAATTGCAAATGAAAGAGAGTATGAGGAAAATCGTAAGGATAAGCATTCGAAGAATGCAAAATATGGGTGGTATTCATATGTGACAAGATTTGCATTACCAGTGTATGGTGAAAATGGAGATATTGAAAGGTATAATGTGTTCCGTGCGATTATACTCGTAAGACACGCGGAAGATAATAAATTATATTTATATGATATTATGAAAATAAAAAAAGAAACGAGCAACCTTTTCCAATCCGAAGACCTTACTCAGTAACAAAACCCGTTTCTTTTGTTAGAGGATAGCACACAAAGCGTAGGTTGTCAAGGGCTATTAAGAGGAAAAATTAAAAGAGGTTCCGAATCGGAACCTTTTTTAGTTAAGTATCCTCCCATCTGTTGAGATGGTTACCACGTTCCAAGGGATGAATTTGCCACTCATGCGGAGGGCGTTTACTGCGGCGAACTCTATACCGCCACAACAAGGAACCTCCATACGAACAATAGTTAAGCTCTTAATGTTGTTGGATGCAATAATCTGAGTGAGTTTTTCTGTGTAATCCCCTTCGTCCAGCTTTGGACAACCGATTAAAGTGATTCGGTTTTTCATAAACTCACTGTGGAAGTTCCCGTAGGCGTAAGCTGTACAATCAGCTGCGATTAAGAGGTTAGCATTGTCAAAGTAAGGGGCACGTACGGGTACAAGCTTAATCTGTACCGGCCATTGTATAAGCTGACTTTCAACTGCATAGTTAGTTGATTGATAAGTGGATTGCTTCTTAGCCGCATGTACTGCGGCTTCGTCGTAGGCTGGTGCCTCTCGCTCTTCGAAGGATATGGCACCAGTTGGACAGGCAGGGAGGCAATCCCCCAGACCGTCACAGTAGTCCTCGCGGGTAAGCTTAGCTACACCGTTAATCATCTCTATGGCACCCTCGTGGCAAGCACTGGCACAGGCACCACAACCATTACATTTTGATTCATCGATTTTAATAATTTTTCTAATCATATTTATACTGAGGTTGCCTAGGCAACCTTTTCTCCTTTCTGGGACGAATATCTTGATGTTACAGGGGAATTATATTATGATAGGAACGTGATGTATGTTGAAATTTCAACAAAAGGAGAAAGACTATGGAGAAATATTATCCAGTGCTCGATAGGTGCGCCATGTTTCAGGGGATTGGCAAGGAGAGTGTCCTTGCCATGCTGAAATGTATGGGAGCAAAGGTTTTATCTTACAACCAGGGAGAAACTATATTTGCAGAGGGTGACTTGGCAGAGGATATAGGGATTGTACTTTCCGGCAGTGCCCAGATTGTGAAGATAGACTATTTTGGCAACAGAAGTATTATGGCGAATGTGGTAGAGGGAGAGATATTTGGAGAGTCCTTTGCCTGTTCCGGGGTGGATACATTACCGGTAAATGTCATAGCCACAAAGAATTGCCAGATTATGATTATAAATGCCCTGAGGATAATAAGCACCTGCAGCAATGCCTGTGAATTTCACAGACAGATTATATTCAATCTTCTTAAGGTGGTGGCAACTAAGAATCTGGTATTTAACCAGAAGATAGAGGTAACCTCCAAGCGAAGCACCAGAGAAAAGCTTATGACCTACCTTTTGATTCAGGCAAAGAATGCAGGGAGCAATGAGTTCACCATTCCCTTCGACAGACAGGAGCTGGCGGATTATCTGGAGGTGGACAGAAGTGGTCTCTCTGCGGAGATAAGCAAGCTTCGAAAAGAGGGAGTCTTGGAGTGTGAAAAGGGGAGATTTGTTCTTAATTCCAAATGATAAACTTTAATGTTTAATAAAATTGGCAAAATACAATAAAAGGTTTAATATATTAAATATAAGAGGTGAATAATATGAGCAAAAGAACAGTGGTTATGTATAATCTAATAGATTTTAATCTTGTGTTGTCAGTTGCAAAAATGTATGGATTAACAGATGTACAGGCATTAGCAGAATTAAAGGAAATAAAGAATGTTTTTGATATGAGCTATAAGATGTAGATTATTATTGTAAATGCCATCTTTGGGTGGATGATGGAATTAAAAGTTAAATGGAGGGAGAGAAAATGTTAGTATTAGTTTATAGAAAATGTAGTACCTGCCAGAAGGCACTTAAATGGTTAGAGGAAAATAAGGTGGACTTCGTAGAGCGTCCAATCGTAGAGGAAAATCCAACCTATGAGGAGCTTAAGAAATGGCATGAGATGAGTGGCTTGCCACTGAAGAAGTTCTTCAACACAAGTGGAATGTTATACAAGGAAATGAACCTTAAGGACAAGCTACCTGAGATGAGCGAGGAGGAGCAGTTAAGATTGCTTGCTACTAATGGTATGCTGGTAAAAAGACCACTGGTGGTAGGAGAGGATTATG
>JAGBBM010000024.1 GCA_017938485.1 Lachnospiraceae bacterium | reverse complement strand
CAAGACATATTCAATATATGGTTGGAGCTGTAAGAATAAAAATAGAAGGGAGAAAATTGATTATGTCTACGTATGTTATGGCGGATGTACACGGGAGATTTACTGAATTAAATTCACTCCTAAAAAAGATAGGGTTTTCTGGAATTGGACCCTTTGGCTAATATGACGTGCATAAGACTTGAGGACGAGGCGATTTTTTACTTGAGGTAGCGAGTAAGAATATAGGAGGATTGTTTATGGAAAAATATATCATATTCACGAACAAGATTAGGTGTAAAAAATGTGGAGATATAATAGAGAGTACGTGGGTACATGATTTTAAACAATGTAAATGTGGTGCAGTTGCAGTGGATGGCGGTCATGAGTATATGAGAAGATTGGGTAATGTAGAGGATTGGGAGGAATTAAGTGAATGGCAAAAGGTAATAAAAGAGGTTATAAAAGAGGAGGATGAAATGTTGAAGGAATATATGGATTGGAATGATATTGTAGAGGAATATTGCAAAATACCATTTGATGCTTTAGTGGATTCTTATTGGGATGGTGGAGGAGATCATTTTAGTATGATAGATTATGAAGATGCACCGGATTACTTTGAGTATTCCACTAAAGAGGAGCCGTTTCATAATTTCTTGCTTACAATAAGGGGATTGTTGGTTAATTCTTTTGATGCATATGAGGCATTAAAAAATCCTTTTCATTTTGCTAATACCGAAAAACTATATCCCATAGATGATGTGTATGCTATTCAGACATACAATGGATATAGGGATGATATGTATAGATTTGTAAGAGAGCACTGGAAAGAGATTGTAAATGGAGAGATGGTTGACCCTATAGATGAATATAAGCTAAGTATTGATACAAACCCATTTGCATGGTTGTATGATACGAAGTTAGTTAATTTATCTTTAGATGAGGATGGAAATATTAAACCAATACGAAACTTTTTAGATAAGGTTTATTCGGACTCATATTTAAAGTTATTAAAGAGAATGGAGAATATTATAAACACTTATAAAGGCAAAAGGGTTATTGTTATAAGTGGTAAAGAAGCATATGTAGGATGTTTTAAATCATGCAAGGTTATTCCTAATTGGGGATTTAGTATAATTGACAGGGATGGTTGCGAGATGTTTTTAGAGGATGAATTTGCACATTACTTTTTTATAGATAAGTAGGAGGATATATATATGCCATTGATAATTAAGAAAAAGAGTTCTAGAAATTTAGGACATTCTCATGGTGATGAGAGAACAAAGAACATTAATAGGACAATAAATGAAGTGATTAATGATAGTGGCTTTGATTCCATAATATATGAGCTTAAGAGTGAAATAAATAATGTAATGCTAAATATTGCATATGAAAAGGACAAATTATCAGAAAAAGGTGGGATAGATATAGCACCTATTATACTAACCTCTAGAGATAGTGAAATGTGTAGCATCAGAAAATTTATAGATAAAAATGAAGATGACATATGGAGTGGTTACATAGATGAGATAATGGATACATTTAAAGCTGATACCGAGAATAAGAGCTACTTAAATGAGATATATATAAAATTGAAAGAGCTGGAGAAAGCCACGAAACATCTTAATGAAGAGATAAAAAAATGCGTGGAAAACTTAGTTGCAACATATTGTACGCCAGCCATAAAAGAATTAGAGGAAGAGATTAATAAATTTAAGGAAAAAGATGTGGTTGTTGTAGTGGATGATGAAGTATATGCAGGTAAGCTTGTATCATGTAACATGGAGCCTTGGGAGATTACCATAAGAGATGTTAGGGGAAAAGAGTTAACCTTTAAAGATAAGTTCGCAAGGTATATGATAGGGTAAAGAAGGAGTAGGGACCAAAATAGGTCTCTACTCCTTCTTTCCTGCAACCTTAAAGGAAAGGAATATGCTTACTGCAAATATTATTCCTGCGATTCCTGCTGTAAGAATGCATCTTGTGGTGGTTTCAAAAAGAAAACCTGGCACAAATAAAAGACTTATATTTATTACCATGTGAAGAATGATTCCTGGTAGGACGGATTTGAACTTATAAGCTAAAAGTCCAAGAACTATGCCCAGTAAAAAGGCGTAAACACCTTGGATTAGATTACCGTGGTATACTCCAAACAAGAGAGCCTGAAAAACAATGGCAATCCAAGGAGGAAGACATCTCTTTGAGTATCTGAAGATAAGTCCTCGGAATAAGAATTCTTCTCCGATTGGTGCTGCAAACATAACTGCAAGGAGCATTACCCAAGAGGAACCAGCACCAGTTACATTTGATACCATCTTATCGTAGTTTACGAAAAAATCTGAAAGTAAAGGTCTAATCAGGTTCAGGATACCATCTACCATAAACTGAGCTGCAACACCGGCTACAATCATAAATAGGGGTGTGTAGCTATTGAACATATTCTTGAAAGAATTGCTAAGAGACTTACGAATAGTAAGTGGCTCTTTTGAGTTTTTGAATTTGCCAAAAACCTTGTAATACCAGATTCCGAACACCAAAATAAAGAGAACATATTGGGCCAGCGTAATATATGCCAAATTCATAGGCTGATTATACTGCTGGGTTAATATAGTTCCCGGAGAACGGGTAACGATGGTCTTTTCATCTGATAATAGATTATAGAAAAAGAGTATAATAATGTCCCCAATAATCACTAGATATTGGAGACATATTGCTATAATCACGGGTAAAAACGAAAAGACTAAATCGCGAATATTTAGTTGGTCATTTTTGTTATTTGATACCATCTTTAATCTTCTTCGCTCTATCTTTCTCTTTCTTAAGCTCTTCCTTAGATTTTTCTTTATGTTTAGCCTTATTCTGAGACTTAGCTATAATCTCATCATTAAGCTGCTTTTGATATTCGGCCTGACGAGCAAGCATCTTCTGTCTGAAGTTCTTTTTCTTCTTCTTGCCATTTTCTTCTTCTACAGGAGCGTTCTTCTTGTTACGAACACTCTTAACGCTAAGTATGTAGATACCACTTACCATGGCTTTAACTTCGCCCTTTGTTGGAACCTGCTCATAGATTGCATCATCACAGATAAGGTTCATAATCTGTGGTCCAATCTTAGCTTTAACTATAGGAAGTTTAGCCTTCTGATATCTCTTAGGAGTTTGCTCCATAACAATCTTAGGAAGGTTGGCATCCTTCATAGGAACATATTTCTTGTCAATAATGAGCATAGTCATAGGCTGTGCAGCCTCTGCCATCTGCTCCTTTTGAGCTAACTGCTTCTTCTGAAGCTTATTTCCGAACATATACAGTGCACCAAGGATAATCATGGCGACTGCGATAATAATTAACATTACACCCCACCAAGGCATAGGTCGAGTCCTCCTTTTTTATATTTTGTGTTTATCTCTCATACCCTTAATAATCGCAGGAAGTTCTGCGTATTTGGCTTTTCTCTCCTTTGGAGAAAGCTCTGAAGGGATAAATGGTTCTCCGAATTCGATGATAACCTTGCTACCACGAATCTTTTTGTCTGGTGCAGACTCAAGAAGCAAATCGGAACCGCTAATTGCAACTGGCACAATAGGGCATTTTGACTTTTCAGCTATCTTGTAGCCACCCTCCTTAAAAGGAAGGAATTCTTCGCCCTGATTTCTGTGTCCCTCAGGGAAAAGTATCATAGAATGTCCCATTTTAACAAACTCTGCAGCCTGATTAATAACTTGTAAGCTCTGCTTGATGTCGTTTCTATCAAGGAAGAGACATCCGATGTCATCCATATAAAGAGGAAGTAAAGGAACTTTTCTAAGCTCTTTTTTGGCAATAAATCCTGCAGGCTTTCCGATAGTTTCGTGAGTTATTAGAATATCAAAATAACTTCTGTGGTTGCTTACGAAAAGGGCTGCACCCTCAGGGATATTCTCTTTTCCGATGGCTTCAATCTTACAGCCTGAAATCTTAAGCTCTGTTTTGAAAAAGCCAGAAACATATTTGCGGGCTTTTCTCCATGATTTCTCAGGATTCTTTTTCCAGAGCTGTTTCATATATAAATGGTATGGAAGACTGAAAAATAGTGCAACCATTAAAACGATAAGTACCCAAAGTCCTTTCATATGTACCTCCTATAATTTATCTGCCGAACATCTTACAGGTCTCATATAATCTAGCTTCAAGGGCAGGGGTTAAAGCTTCTTTCTTATATCTCCAAGCCCAGTTTCCTTCACCAACACCAGGGGTATTAAATCTAGCCCATGAGTCAAGGGAAAGAACGTCTTGCATAGGAACGATAGCCATATTGGCAACAGAGCCGAAGCAGGCTCTTATCAGTATCCAACAGATATCGTAACCGTCAGTTGAGAAGTATCTTCTAAGCTTATCCTTAGAAGCTTCGTATGCGTGGTTGTACCAGCCAAGAGTTGTATCGTTGTCATGAGTTCCGGTATAACATACACAGTTTCTTGTGAAGTTATGAGGAAGGAAATCATTTTCTTCAGGATTCTCGAAAGCGAACTGAAGAATCTTCATACCTGGTAAACCAAATTTATCTCTAAGCTCTATAACAGAGTCTTCGATTTCACCTAAATCTTCTGCAATAATTGGAAGTTGATAACCTAACGTTGCTTCAAGGTGTGTGAAGAAGTTAACTCCAGGAGCTTCTACCCATTTACCGTTAATGGCAGTTTCCTCACCGTAAGGAATAGCCCAGTATTTATCAAATCCACGGAAGTGGTCAATTCTAAGGAAATCTGATAAGGTGAGCTGATGTCTGATACGGTTGAGCCACCACTCATATCCAGTCTCAGTGTGTTTCTTCCAATTGTAAAGAGGGTTACCCCACAGCTGACCTGTTGCTGAGAAATAATCAGGTGGTACACCTGCAACAACAGTTGGATATCCCTTAGAGTCAAGCAAGAAAAGATTCTGGTTAGCCCAGACATCAACGCTGTCCCAAGCCATAAATATAGGAATATCTCCGATGATAGATATGCCCTTTTCGTTAGCATATTTTTTAAGGGCAATCCATTCTATGTGGAAAAGGAACTGAATGAACTTGTAGTAGCCCATCTCCTTTTCAAGCTTCTTAATCCAAGCAGCCTTTTGGCGCTTGTTAGGCTTCTTTAAGTCGTCCTCCCACATATACCAAGGCATACCTTCGTGGTAATCCTTGCCTGCCATAAAGAGGGCGTAGTCCTCAAGCCAAAAAGAGTTAGTACAGAAATCCTCATATTCTTTGATGAGTTCTTCATTTGAAGTGATGCCATCATCTAAAGCCTCATCCATGAATCTCTCGTAAGCTTTTTTGAGGAGAGGTGTTTTAAATTCGATTAAATCACCGTAGCTAACCTGCTCCGGATTCCAAGCAGGCATGTCTGCAAAATCAGAATCATAAAGAAGTCTTAACTCCTTCAAGTGTTCTAAGCTAATAATTAGCGGTTGTCCCGCAAAGGCAGAAAATGGCTGGTATGGTGAATCGCCAAATCCAGTGTGTCCCAAAGGGAGTACCTGCCATGTGTTAAGTCCTGATTTTACAAGAAAATCTATAAAAGCATAAGCTTCTTTTCCAAGCTCTCCGATACCATATGGCCCAGGAAAGGAGGTTGGATGTAATAGTATACCAGTATATTTTTTAGGTTTATATTTTGAACTGATATTTTCAAGCATTATCTGGTTCCTCCTAGTATTTAAGCACTAAATTTCATTATACATAAAATCTTCATAAAAAACAATTAAATATTTCCTTAATTGTACATATTATAAAGCTTTTCGAATAATGGAATAGACTTTTCTACCTGCTCAGTAGGAACGCAGTAGGATATTCTAAAATGTCCAGGACAGTTGAAGCTGTCGCCAGGAACGATAATAAGGTTAAGCTCTTTAGCGGCTCTCCAACAGAATTCATTTGCATCAGGTGTAAGTGAACGTGGGAACATATAGAAGGTTCCGCCTGGCTCAACTACGTGGTAGCCGATGCGAGTTAACTCTTTGTATAATATGTCCTTATTCTTGTTGTAAATTGACAAATCACTAGTCATATCAAGAACCTTCTCGATGGCAAGCTGAACCAAAGAAGGAGGACAGTTGTGTCCTGTAAATCTTGAAATCTGACCAGCCATAAGTACGAGAAGCTTAGCATCCTTGCAAGCTGGGTTAACAGCCATATAACCGATTCTTTCACCAGGAAGTGAAAGAGACTTACTGAAGGAGTAACAGCAGATTGAGTTGTCATAGAAGGATGATATGAATGGTGAATCTGTACCATCAAATACAATCTCTCTATAAGGCTCATCAGTAATAAGATATATGTCGTGACCATACTCTTCCTGCTTAGCGTAAAGAAGCTTAGCAAGCTTTTCGATAGTTTCAGTTGAATATACAATACCAGATGGGTTGTTAGGAGAGTTGATGAGAACCGCCTGAACATTAGGATTTAAGGCTTTCTCAAGCTCTTCAAAGTTAATCTGGAAGGTATCTATATCTGCTGGAACAATAGTAAGCTTTGCTCCGGCACCATTTACATATGGAACGTACTCGGGGAAGTAAGGTGCAAAGGTAATAACCTCATCCCCATCCTTAACCACACATCTTAAGGCATGAGCTATAGCACCTGCTGCAGCACTGGTCATAAATATCTCCTCAGCAGTATAGTTCATACCAAATCTTCTGTTAAGAGAATCTGCCACTGCCTTACGAGTGGAATCAAATCCAAGAGAAGGGCTGTAGCCGTGAAGCTTAACTGGGTCGCTACCTTGAAGTAGTTCGATCATAGCATCTGTAAATTCCTGTGGAACAGGAACAGATGGATTACCGATTGAAAAGTTATATATATTCTCAGCTCCGATTTCCGCAGCCTTCTTATTTGCATAAGTAAAAAACTCTCTGATGACAGAACCCTTTCCTGTCATATCCTTGTATAATTCGTTAATCATTGTAAAAACCTCCGATAAATATGTAAGATAAACTATTCTGTATTATATCAAATAACTAGGGAAAATAAAAGTGAAAATGAAAACGAGCGATAACCAATCCGGGGAGGGAATTGATTACCGCTCATTTGAGGGGAGAGAGGATTCAAATATATGAAAAGCTCTTACAATACGTACTATAACAGTTAAATGTGTCTAAAATATGTTTTCTTTGTGAAAAAAAGTACATAATGTCGAAAAAATAAAAAAGTGAGACTTTCGTCTCACTTTTTTCATCTAAATATCTTCGCCTAAGGCTCTTATAGATACGTCAAGCTTATGTAAAGTCTTTTGAACTGAATCATTAATAACACCTGACTCATGAGCCATCTTTCCGAATTCGTGTGCAACAACTGTAAATCCACGTCCTGCTTCACCAGCACGAGCTGCCTCGATAGAAGCGTTAAGAGCAAGAATGTTCTGCTTGTTCTCAATCTTCTTAAGACCCTGTGACTTAGCATTAAGTTCTTTGATAAGTGCAGCTGCACCATCAATCTCAGATGAGAAATTAGCCATAACCTCTTCGTGTTGAGACTTTCTATAGGAAGCCTCCATAAGGTTCTGAATAGACATAGCAAGTAACTGTCCAGCAGCTTCAACAACATCCTCGTCAGCATCCTCATCTAAAGGACCGCCGATAATTGAAGCAACGATAACCTCGTCCACCTCAATATCTTCACTAAATGCTTCTATGTTATTACGTGAAAAGCCTAACTTATTTGATAAGAAATTACCTTCGTCATCTAATACTACAGCTATCATATTAGTGGCAGCTGCCCACTTTTCTAACAATTCATCCAATGCAGCACTATCTAAGTAATCATTAACTGTCATAACGATACCTCCTCGCAATTATTCCTAATAACTATTTTATAAAATTTTCACATAAATATCAATAACAAATTCCTTTTTCAGAAAAATATTTACAAATTTTCCAATAGAATTTAGAATAGATGGGTAAATATTTAATTTATTAAAGTAAGTTTAGTGCAAATTAGTAGATTTTAAGAGGATAAATGTATGGCTAAAATATTCGAGACACATGCACATTATGACGATGATGCATTTGATGGTGACAGAGAACTTTTGTTAGAGAGTTTTTCCAAAAATGGAATAGAAAAGGTAGTTAATATAGGAGCTAATCTTAGTACTTCACGAGCAACTGTTGAGCTCACAAAAAAATATGATTTTATATATGGAACGGTTGGTGTACATCCATCAGACATAAGAGAGCTTGAGAGTGAGGGTGCCATAGAGGAGCTTGAGACCCTTGGAACGATGGATAAAATTCTTGCAATTGGTGAGATTGGTCTTGATTATCATTACGAGGATACAGATGAGTTCCTTCAGAAAAAATGGTTTGTTAGACAGATGGATTTAGCAAAGAAGCTTAAGCTTCCAATAGTGGTTCACAGCCGTGATGCTGCAAAGGATACCATGGATATTATGGAGGCTGAAAAAGCAAGAGATATCGGTGGTGTAGTTCATTGCTTTTCCTACGGAAAAGAGGTTGCAAGGACCTTTCTTGATATGGGATTTTATATTGGTGTTGGAGGAGTTGTAACATTTAAAAATGGTAAGAAGCTTAAAGAGGTGGTTGAATATGCACCTCTCGATAAAATCGTTCTTGAGACTGATGCCCCATATCTTGCACCGGAACCATACAGAGGAAAAAGAAATTCTTCCCTTTATATCCCTCATGCGGCGGAGGTTATCGCAGACATTAAGGGAATAAGTGTTGATGAATTGTACGAAATCACGTATAGTAATGCCATGAAGTTATATAGACTTTGATTTAGAAAGGAGCGTATGGCGATGATTTAATCGCTGTGCAGTGTTTAATGGAGAAGTTAAGTAATCCACAGGTTACCATAGAGATAATTAAAAAATATGATTTTGCATTTCAGAAGAGATTTGGACAGAACTTCCTTATAGATGGACATGTTATTGAAAAAATTATTAAGGCAGCAGACATAAGCAAGGAGGATACTATCCTTGAGATTGGCCCAGGCATAGGTACTATGACTCAGTATCTGGCGGAGGCGGCAGGAAAGGTATACGCAGTTGAGATAGATAAGAATCTTTTGCCGGTGCTAGATGAGACTTTGGGAGAGTATGATAATGTTACGGTTGTAAATGATGATATACTTAAGGTTGATATCAAGGCACTTTTAGGAGATGATGGGGAAAATGTTAAGGTGGTTGCCAATCTTCCTTATTACATCACAACTCCTATAATTATGGGACTTTTTGAGAATCATATCCCTGCAAAATCTATTACTGTTATGGTGCAAAAGGAAGTTGCACTTCGTATGCAGGCTGGCCCTGGATCAAAGGATTATGGAGCCCTTTCTTTGGCAGTTCAATACTATGCTAACCCTTACATTGTTGCCAATGTGCCACCAAACTGCTTTATGCCTAGACCAAATGTGGGTTCGGCAGTTATTAGACTTACTAAGTGGGATAATCCACCAGTTAAGGTTAAGGATGAAAAACTTATGTTTAAGCTAATAAGAGCATCCTTTAACCAGAGAAGAAAGACCTTACAAAATGGAATAAATAATTCAAGTGACCTAAGCTTTACCAAAGAGCAGGTAGTTAGTGCCCTTAAGGAAATGGGACTTTCTGAATCTGTAAGAGGAGAAGCTTTAACTCTTGAGCAATTTGCAAAATTAAGTGACCTTCTAGGATAATTTAATCCTAGAAGGTTTTTGTTTTGGTTATATTTTGAAAAGTCACTTCATATACTTATACATATAGGATTTATAAATGGGGGAGTGAGGTCTTATTATGGGACAGGATAGATGGGTTTCGTACATATTTAGATACCGGGATGGAACAAAATGTGAGAGTGGTGGCTTTGTCAAGGTACAAAAAATTGCTCAAAAATCAGAATATTTTGCTCGTATTCAGATTGGGCTTAAGCTGTATAAGAAAAGAGAGTGCAAGTGTCTGGCATATCTCGTATATGACGGAAATCAGGCAAAATTTTTAACGGATATCTACTTTAAGCCAGAAGAAAAAGACACTATTGTAAAGCGGATGGAAATTCCTTGGAATAAACCTTTGGGGGAGGAGATGTCCATAGAGGATTACGATGGAGTGTTTTTTGTGTGTGATGATGGAGAGCTTCTTGCATCTACATGGAAAGAAACAGATATAAATGTATCGGATATACATTTCATGAAGGAAAAGAATATTAAGAAGGTGGAGAAGGAAGAATTTTCTAGGGAAAAAATGGAAGCGGCTTATACCGAGGAAGAAAGAAGAGATTATATGCAACCTTGCTATGATATGATGGAGAGCTATCCAAAGCTTCCTCTTTTTCCGGATAGTCAGTTTGTTGAATGTGTAAAGATAGTGCCTCATGATATAGGAAAGCTGGCCATTGGAAACTGGCGTTTAGGCATAAATAGTTTCCTTACTCACGGATACTACCATTATAGATACCTTATGCTTGGTAGAGTTATGTTTGACATGGGCGAAAAATATGTTATAGGTGTGCCAGGGGTATATACCAACAAAGAAAAGTACCTTGCCAATATGTTTGGATTTAATGTGTTCATCCCTGTAAAAAGAACAAAGATACTAAATGGTAATTTTGGCTATTGGATATGGGAAGTATCCAAGGTGTAGCGCATTATATCAACATATTCACCCATAACATTTGCGCTCTTTGGCTCAAATTGCAAGGGAACAAAGCCCATTTTTTCAGCCAGCTTAATGGAAGCTATATTGTCAGGATGTATACGGGCATCAATTCGTCTTATGCCATAATCGGAAATCATAACCTGGATTCCAGCCATACATGCCTCGTAGGTAAGCCCTTGATTTTGATATAAAGCGTCCATCTTGTAGCCAATTTCTGCGTGGGTGAAGGGGGAGTTATTATTCCCGCTAAAATAGTTGGGATCTCTCATAAGATTAAAATTAACAGCCCCTATGATGCGAGATATATTTGGATTCTTGTAGATGTAGTATCTCAAAAAGGAATTTGCCATATAAGATTTGTATTCCCGGCGAAGCATAGCTTCATGATAGTCAATGGAATAAAAATTAGCCGGTCTGGTAGGCTCAAATCGCTCAAAAATAAGACGGTTTCGTTGGTACATAGATAGTACCTCAGCCGCTTTTGTTTCATTTTCTACTCTGAGGACAAGCCTGTTTGTAAGTTTGATAGATGGTCCCATAAACTATATCCTTTTTGGATTTATTTTTTTTCAGAAATATTATATAATATTTTAGGATGGTAGACAAATTTTTATTTTGCTTTTATACAATAGATGAGGAATATTTATGTCAGATAATAAGTTAGATGAAAAGTATATGAAAGAGGCCATAAAGCAGGCAAGGAAAGCGGAGGCAAATAAGGATGTCCCTATAGGTTGTGTTATTGTATATCAGGACAAGATAATTGCCAGAGGATATAACAGGCGCAATATGGACAAAACAACTCTTGCTCACGCAGAGATACTTGCCATAAAAAAGGCATCTAAGGTTATAGGAGATTGGAGACTTGAGGATTGTACTATGTACGTTACCTTAGAACCTTGTCAGATGTGTGCAGGTGCCATTGTGCAGGCGCGCATACCAAGGGTGGTTATAGGATGTATGAATCCTAAGGCTGGATGTGCTGGCTCTATACTTAATCTTCTCGATATAAAAGAGTTTAATCATCAGGTTGAAGTTTGTCGCGGAGTT
>JAGBBM010000023.1 GCA_017938485.1 Lachnospiraceae bacterium | reverse complement strand
TTACACAAAAGACAGCGGTACAGTTATCGTAGATGGAGAAGAGGTTACATACAAAACTCCACAGGAAGCTGAAAAGGCTGGTATCGTATTTATCTATCAAGAGATAAATGCACTCTTCGACTTAACAGTTGAGGAAAATATGTTCATGGGCAAGGAAATCACAAAGAAGTTCGGTGTATGTGACAAGAAGGCCATGAGAGAAAAAGCTAAAGAAGTTATGGATAAGGTAGGTGTTAGCATACCAGTAGATGCGGTTATGTCAGACCTTTCCGTAGGACAGCAGCAGATGATAGAAATCTGCAAGGCACTTATGGTAGATGCAAAGGTTATCATCATGGATGAGCCTACAGCAGCTCTTACTGAGAGTGAGACAGAGGGACTTTTCAAGGTTATTAACCAGCTTCGTGAAAAGGGAGTGTCTATTGTATACATCTCCCACCGTATGGAAGAAATATTCGCACTCTGCGACAGAATCACAATTCTTAGAGATGGTCAGTATATTGATACGAAAGAAATTAAAGACCTCACTATGGACGATGTAGTACAGATGATGATTGGTCGTGAGATTGGTGAGCGTTTCCCATCAAGAGATTCTAAGATAGGGGATGTGGTTCTCAAGGTTGAGGGACTTACAAGTGGTAAGCTTTTCCACGATGTAGATTTTGAGGTTAGAGCTGGAGAAGTTCTTGGTGTGGCAGGCCTTATGGGTGCCGGAAGAACTGAGATTATGCAGGCTATATTTGGCAACCTTAAGAAGGACAGTGGAAAGATATATATTAATGGTGAAGAAGTTACCATTAAAAATCCAAGACATGCTATAAAGGCTGGTATAGGATTTGTAACAGAGGATAGAAAGACTGAAGGCCTCCTGCTTGAAAAGAGTATAGCGGAGAATATCGAGATAGCTAACTTAGGTAAGGTATCTAAGGGTGGAGTTCTTAAGAAAGAAAAACAGGATGAGATAGTTAAGAAGGGAATTGATGAATTCCGAGTTAAATGTTTCGGTCCATGGCATGAATGTAACAACTTATCTGGTGGTAACCAGCAGAAAGTTGTACTTGCAAAGTGGGTATATACAGACCCTAAGATTCTTATCTTAGATGAGCCAACCAGAGGTGTAGATATCGGAGCTAAGAAAGAGATATACGACGTTATCAATGATTTGGCAGCTAAGGGAGTGGCAGTAATTATGGTTTCATCAGAGTTACCAGAGGTTCTTGGAATGAGTGACAGAATTATGGTAATCCGCGAAGGTGAAGTAAGAGGAATCATTGATGGTAAAAAAGCGGATCAGGCAAAGATAATGACTTTAGCAACAGGAGGTAGTTTATAATGGAGAAAAGCAAAAAGAGTATAGGCTCTATAATAGGCGAATATGGAGCATTTTTAGCATTAATAGTTTTAGTAGTTGTAATTAGTATCATAAGCCCTGAGTTTAGAACAGCAGACAACTTTATGACATTACTTCGTCAGGCATGTTTCAATGGTCTCATCTCTTTTGGTATGACTTGCGTAATATTGTCAGATGGTATAGACCTCTCAGTAGGTTCAACATTTGCACTTAGTGCAATTATTTGTGCAGAGATGCTTATTCACGGTGTGCCAGCGCCAGTTGCAATCTTAGCAGCACTTTTAGTTGGTACAGCTCTTGGTGTAGTAAGTGGTTTGCTTGTAGCAAAGGGGCGTTTACAGCCATTCATCGCAACACTTATCACAATGACAGCTTATCGTGGATTTGCCATGATTATTACAGATGGTAAACCAATTTCAAGACTTTCAGCTAGTATTGAGAGCGAGTCAGGAGAATTTTTATTTAAGATGCTTGCTAAGGGTAACTTAGAGTTTGGACCAGCTGAAAACCCATGGTTTTCAATTCCAATACCTGTAATCATTCTTGTACTTACATTGGTAATCTTCTGGTTTATCCTTCACAAGACTACATTTGGTAGAAGAATATATGCAACAGGTAGTAATGCAAAATGTGCTAACCTTGTCGGTGTTAATACATCTAAGACAAAGATTTCAGTATATGCTATATCAGGTTTCTTATCAGCTCTTGCAGGTCTTATCATGATTTCAAGACTTGACTCAGCTCAGCCAACACTCGGTAGCGGATACGAACTTGATGCCATTGCAGCAGTTGCTCTTGGCGGAACAAGTATGAGCGGTGGACGTGGTAAGATTATAGGTACATTTGCCGGTGTTCTTATTATCGCAGTACTTACAAATGGTATGAATATCTTAGGTGTTAAGTCATATTATCAGGAAGTTATAAAGGCAGTAGTTATCCTTGTAGCAGTATTATCAGACCGTAAGAGATAATAAGCAGATTAGATGGAGGTATAAAGCATGAAGAATATAAAGAAATTTTTAGCATTAGCTCTTGTACTTGTAATGATGCTTTCTCTTACAGCTTGCAGAATTACAATTGATGGCGAGGGTGGCAGTAAAAAGAAAAAAGTAACAGACGGTTCAATCGGTTTATCAGTATCAACACAGAATAATCCATTCTTTGTAACTCTTGCAGATGGAGCAAAGAAGGCAGCAAATGATTTAGGGGTAGACCTTACAATCGTAGATGCAGGTGATGATGTAACTAAGCAGGTATCTGATATAGAGGACCTTATCTCAAAGGAAATCAGCGTGCTTATCGTAAACCCAGTAGACTCAGATGCGGTAGCAGGCGCAGTGCAGAATGCTATTGATGCAGGTATTAAGGTTATCTCAGTTGATAGAGTTGTAAATGGGGTAGAGGTTGATTGCCAGATAGCGTCAGATAACGTGGCAGGTGCAGAGCTTGCAACTCAGTATATCGTAGACACATTAGGAGAAAATATTAAGGTAGCAGAGCTTCAGGGAACAACAGGAACATCAGCAGCTAACGATAGATCAGAAGGTTTCCACAACATTGCAGATGATAAATTAGATGTGGTAGCCAGTCAGTCAGCTAACTTTGATAGACCACAGGGTATGACAATTATGGAGAATATCCTTCAGGCTAATCCAAATGTACAGGCAGTATTTGCAGCAAACGACGAGATGGCACTTGGAGCACTTGAGGCAATCTCAGGAGCTGGTAAAGATGTAATGGTAGTTGGTTTCGACACAACTGATGATGCACTTGATGCAATTAGAGAGGGTAGAATGGCAGCAACTATTGCTCAGCAGCCAGAACTTATCGGTTACAGAGCGGTAGAAAACGCAGTTAAGCTTATCAACAAGGAAGAGATCCCAGCATCAATTCCAGTAGAGGTTATACTTGTAACAGCTGAGAATGTAGACACATACGCGTCAGCGAGCACTAGCTCAGGAGAAATCGTTGGTAACGGCGGTATCGGTTTATCAGTATCAACACAGAATAACCCATTCTTCGTAACTCTTGCAGATGGAGCAAAGAAGGCAGCAGATGAGTTAGGTGTAGACCTTACAGTAGTAGATGCAAGTGATGATGTAACTAAGCAGGTTGCTGATATTGAGGATCTTTTATCGAAGGATATTAGCGTTCTTATAGTAAACCCAGTAGATTCAGATGCAGTAGCAGGTGCAGTACAGAATGCTATTGATGCAGGTGTAAAGGTTATCTCAGTAGATAGAGCAGTAAATGGTGTTGAGGTTGACTGTCAGATTGCATCAGACAACGTGGCAGGTGCAGAGCTTGCAACTCAGTATATATTAGATACATTAGGAAAAGATGCTAAGGTAGCAGAACTTCAGGGTACATCAGGAGCATCAGCAGCTATTGACAGATCAGAAGGTTTCCACAATGTAGCAGACGGTAATTTTGATATAGTAGCAAGCCAGGTTGCTAACTTTGACAGAGCACAGGGTATGACAGTTATGGAGAACATCCTTCAGGCAAACCCAAATGTACAGGCAGTATTTGCAGCAAATGACGAGATGGCACTTGGAGCACTTGAGGCAATTTCAGGAGCAGGCAAGGATGTAATGGTAGTTGGCTTTGATGCAACAGATGACGCTATTGAGGCTATAAAGGAAGGTAGAATGGCAGCAACTATAGCACAGCAACCAGACCTTATTGGATACACTTCAGTTGAGTATGCAGTAAAGCTTATCAATGGTGAGTCAATTCCTTCTTCAGTTCCTGTAGAGGTAACACTTATTACAATCGACAATGCTGAATAAAAATCACAGTTAGGAGGCATAAAGATATATGAAGGTATTAAATATCGGTTCCATGAATTTGGACCATGTATATAATGTGGATCATATTGTACAGCCTGGGGAAACTCAGGCTACCACAGGAATGAATATTTTCCTTGGTGGAAAAGGTATGAACCAGTCTATAGCTCTTGCTAAGGCAGGTGCAGATGTATACCACGGTGGATTAATTGGAAAAGACGGACAGGCGTTTATTGAGGCTTGCAAGGAATACGGAGTTAATTCTGATTATATCAAGAAGGTGGAAGGCAAGACTGGCCACGCAATTATTCAGATAGACAAAAGTGCTCAGAACTGTATCTTACTTTACGGTGGTACTAACGAGAAACTTACAGAGGAGTATGTGGATGAGGTTATAAGCCATTTTGAAGAGGGAGATATTCTTCTTCTTCAGAACGAGGTTAATATGATTCCTTACATCGTAGATAAGGCATACGAGAAGGGAATGCAGATTGCCCTTAATCCATCACCATTTAATGAGAAGCTTGATGCAGTAGATATGGGTAAGATAAGCTATTTCCTTATGAACGAGGTTGAAGGTGGACAGATAACAGGTCTTACAGAGCCAGATGAGATAATCGCAAAGGTGGTAGAGCTTTATCCAAATGCTAAGATAGTTTTAACCCTCGGCGGAGACGGTGCTATCTACGCTGATAAGGATGTAAGATATCACCAGCCAATATTTAAGGTAGATGCTGTGGATACTACAGCAGCGGGAGATACATTTACAGGATATTTCCTTGCAGGTATTATCGATGGTATGGAGATTCCAGAGATTCTTAAGATGAGTGCAAAGGCATCATCTATTGCAGTAACAAGAGAGGGTGCAGTTCCATCTATTCCATATCGTAAGGAAGTTATGGAAGCTCTTGGGTAAATTTATATAACATAGATTAAGAAAGGACGATGCGAGTTATGAAATTTTTCATAGATACAGCTAATGTAGATGATATTAGAAAAGCTAATGAGATGGGCGTTATCTGTGGTGTTACTACTAACCCATCCCTTATCGCAAAAGAAGGAAGAGATTTCAATGAGGTAATCAAGGAGATTACTACTATTGTTGACGGACCAATCAGTGGAGAGGTTAAGGCTACAACTACTGATGCAGAAACAATGATTATCGAAGGTAGAGAGATTGCAGCTATTCACCCTAATATGGTAGTTAAGATTCCTATGACAGTTGAGGGACTTAAGGCGGTTAAGGTTCTTTCTGCTGAGGGCATTAAGACAAATGTTACTCTTATCTTCACAGCAGCTCAGGCTCTTCTTGCAGCTAGAGCAGGTGCAACTTATGTTTCACCTTTCCTTGGAAGACTTGATGATATCTCAACTACAGGTATTGACCTTATTCAGGATATCGTAACTATTTTTGAGAACTATCAGCTTGATACAGAGATTATCTGTGCGTCAGTTCGTAACCCAATTCACGTTACTGACTGTGCTCTTGCAGGAGCAGATATTGCTACAGTTCCATACTCAGTAATTGAGATGATGACTAAGCATCCACTTACTTCACAGGGTATTGAGAAGTTCCAGCAGGATTACTTGGCGGTATTCGGGGAAGAGGCGTAAGGACT
>JAGBBM010000022.1 GCA_017938485.1 Lachnospiraceae bacterium | reverse complement strand
TTTTAGCATAGGAAAATCTGTGTGGGAAGCAGCCATTCTAAGATTGCCGTCTTCCTTTCCAATAACGAAGGCGACTAGCATAGAAGAGTAAGGTGCCACCATATATTTACCGCCGGATGTAAGTTTCCAGTCTCTCTCCATAGCAAGTGTTTCAAATCCGTTTTTAGTAAGATAATTCATAGCTTCGTTTACTACGTGGAACTGAGTCTTGCCCTTGGATAATATATTATTTAATAATTCCATATAATCCTCCTGTTAATATGTATAAAAATAGTATGAACATTTTTTCTTAGTGTATCACAGCAATGTTAAATTTACCATAGAGAAGTTTAGTGTAGCGATTTAAATTGTTAAAGTGAAAAAGCTTGATATATTTCAGGAAATGATATATTATTACATAAGAAAATATAAGGAATCGGAGTGTGTTATGAAGATTACAAAGGTTAAAGGATTTTCCGGAGAGGTAACAGTACCTGGGGATAAATCCATATCACATAGAAGTATAATGCTTGGCTCCCTTGCAAAAGGAACCACAGAGGTTTACGGTTTTTTACAGGGAGCAGACTGCCTTTCATCAATTGATTGTTTTAGGAAGATGGGAGTGGAGATTGAGAACAATGGAACCTTAGTTACCATAAAAGGTAGAGGATTAAGAGGGCTTATGGCACCATCAGACACCCTTGACGTGGGCAACAGCGGAACTACCACAAGACTTATGTCAGGAATTCTTGTTGCACAGAACTTTACGTCTAGAGTTAATGGAGATGCATCAATTCAGAAACGTCCTATGAAGAGAATTATGACTCCACTATCTATGATGGGAGCGGACATTACAAGTGAACTGGGTAATGATTGTGCACCTCTTATCATAAAGGGAAAAGAACTTAAGGGTATACATTACGATTCTCCTGTAGCTTCAGCCCAGGTTAAGTCAGCTATACTTTTTGCAGGACTTTATGCAGATGGTGAAACTTCTGTAACAGAGCCTGTGGTAAGTCGTAATCATACAGAGCTTATGTTTGAAGAGTTCGGCGTAGATGTTAGATGTGAGGGAAAGACTGCTATAGTTAAACCAACAAATGAACTTTTTGCAAAAAAAGTAGAAGTGCCTGGGGATATATCCTCAGCGGCATATTTTATAGTGGCTGGACTTATTACACCTAATTCTTGTATTACTATTAAAAATGTAGGAATCAACCCAACCAGAGATGGAATTATAAAAGTGTGTCAGGCTATGGGGGCAGATATTACAGTAGAGAAAACCTCTGGTGATATTGGAGAACCTACAGCAGATATTACAGTTAGGACATCGTCTCTTAAGGGCTGCGTAGTTGGAGGAGATATAATACCAACTCTTATAGATGAGATACCAGCTATAGCTATCCTTGCTTGTTTTGCAGAGGGTGAGACAATTATAAAGGATGCGGCGGAACTTAAAGTAAAAGAATCCAATCGTATAGATGTTATGGTGAATAATCTTAAAGCTATGGGTGCGGATATAGAGGCCACAGAGGATGGTATGATAATTCGTGGAGGTAAAACTCTTTACGGTGCAACCATAGACAGTAAGTTAGACCACAGAATAGCTATGAGTTTTGCAGTGGCTGCCATGAATGCGGAGGGTGAAACCGAGATAGTCGGTGCAGAGTGCGTGGATATATCATATCCGGATTTTTATGGAGATATGAGAAAGTTGGTTTTGAATTAACGAAAAAAGGATGTAGTGAATTATCACTACATCCTTTTTTGAAAAACTTATTCTTCTGAAGTTTCCTCAGCAGGAACTGCTGGTTCTGCGCTAGCTTCTATATCTACGTATTCCTTTTCTGGATTTTCTGCAATATGATCTAAATCATCAAAGAAAATCTCATCTTCTTCTACGATGTCTTCCTCGTTCTCAAAGAACTTAGGCATCTTCTCTTTGATAGTAGTTTTAACCTTCTGAATCTTGGTATCTACATCATAGTCCTTGTATACCTGAGTCTCCTTAATCTTATCTCTGAAAACATAACATAAACCGCCAACTGCTGCTGCAGCTGCTGTAAACTTAACAACGCCTTTTAATAACTTACCCATAGTAGTTCTCCTTTTCATAATATTATTCTGCTACAATTAACTTGATATTATTCTAATACATTGAAAAATAAAAATCAAGATGGACTATAGTATACTTTGTGAAAATAGTATGATATTTCCAATATTTATTTGATAAGAACTTATTTCTGTGATATTCTATTATATATTTTAAATTTGGAGGATGCTGATATGAAAAGACCACTTTTTGAGGCAGAGAAGAATTTTATTACTTGTGCCATACTTATGATTATTGTAGGTATAGGTATGATTGCTATGAATAAAACTAATATGGGAATAATCTGTATAGTAGTAGGCGTTACATTTTTTGCCACAGCAGTTCATATGTATATGACTAATGATAACAGACCACCAGAAAAAGAAAAGAAGGTCAAGAAGGCTGACAAGAAAGATAAAGAAACAAAATCAGAATAATGGAGACATAAATCATATGGAAAAAGGTAGTATGAAAGAAACTTTTGTTTCTATGGATGAAAGGCTTAAAGAAGAACATTCTTTAGTACAGAAAAAAATATCCACTATATCTACTCTTAGGGTGATAAGTTTTTTAGCAGGTGCAGCACTTTTTATAATAGGTGTTGCAGATGCTTTGGCGTGGGCAGGAATATTAGGAGGAATATTTCTGCTTGTTTTTATATATCTTGTTAAGAAACATAGTGATGCGTATTATGCTGACGAGATAATAAAGAGTAAACTTCAATCAGTGGAAGGATATATTAAACGTTTTACAGATGAGTGGAGAAAGTTTCCTGATACTGGAAGTGAATTTGTTGAAAAGGAAGATACAGTTTCTCTAGATTTGGATTTGCTCGGAGATAATTCTTTGTATCAAATGATAAGTGTCGCTCATACAAAAAAAGGAAAAAACAAACTGGCAACTTTAATGAAACTGGAATCAACTGATATAGAACATTTGGGTAGACGAAATGATGCTGTTGGCGAACTTGCGTCAAAAAAAGATTTTCTTGTGGATTTTGAAAGTGCAGGTATTCGCCTTGAGAGCAATAAAAAGAAGTTTAAGGAAGAAGAATTCATAAATTATTGTAAGGACGAAAGTAAAGGTTGCCTGCCAGCGTGGGCAAAGATTGTGAGATTTGTATTTCCTGCAATTATGATTATTGCAATCCTGCTTTGGGCTATTGATGTTATAACCTACGGAGTACCTTTGGTTATGTTCTTGGTGATTCTTTCATTTTCTTGGTTAACAAAAACAGTTACAGATAGGGTCATGATGCCTCTTTATGGTATTGGATACGGGGTGGAAGATTATCTTTCTATGCTTCGAGTAATGGAAAACGAAGAATTCACATCGGAGCATCTGATTGAAATTAAAGAAAAAAACTGTGATGATAATGGCGCTCTTGTTGCTTTTTCTAAACTAAAAAAGATAGCGCAGGCATATAACATAAGCTTTAATCCTTTGTTTCATCAGATATTAAGTGGTCTTTTTCTGTGGGATTATCACTTGGCATATCTTATGGAAAAATGGAAGAAGAGATATGGTAAAAATGTATCAGAATGTTTTGATGACATAGGTACCTTGGAGGAGCTTATGAGCCTTGCGGTGGTTGGTGTGGTAAGAGATACCAACTGGGCAAGGATAGATGCGAGCGAATGCGAAGTGGTTAGGGTAAGTTTTGAGGACTTATATCATCCACTTATAAATCAGGAAAAAGTTATATCTAATTCTGCAGCTTTAGATGGTGGAATTACTATAATTACCGGTTCAAATATGTCGGGTAAGACAACATTTTTAAGAACCATAGCTATTAATCTTGCTCTTGCATATATGGGTGCACCAATCTGCGGTAAATCTCTTTGTGCAAATTATATGAAAATATTTACCTCTATGAGAGTTATGGATGATGTGGCAAATGGAATATCTACATTTTATGCAGAGATTCTCAGGATAAAGGCTATGGCAGAATATAAGGAAAAGAATTTGCCTATGCTTTGTCTTATTGATGAGATATTTAAAGGAACCAATTCTGCAGATAGAATAGTTGGTGCTACAGAAGCAATTAAGCAGTTGTCCGGAGATAAGTGTATGACAGTGGTTTCCACTCATGACTTTGAACTGTGTAGCATCAAAGATGATAATGGAAAACCGGCTGTTAATTATCACTTTCAAGAATACTACAAGGATGATGAGCTTATGTTTGACTATAAATTAAAAGATGGAAGATGTACCACCACAAACGCCATAAAGCTTCTAAAAATGGCTGGTTTTTCAGTGTGAATAAAGATTTGTGAAAAATGACGAAATAAGTCGTTTGTGCAAAATGGATAAAATCCTAGAAAAAAATTGTCAATATTTTTTTATCACTTATGCACAATGCCAATTATGAGAAAGTGACAAAAACCTTGTTGACACAAGAAGTTTATTTGGAGTAAAATAAGTACAGTGAAATTTAGTTTTTATAAGGGGGTAGTAACTTATGGCATTACCAGCAAATATTACAACAGGTTCTGATAATAACGTACTGTCTATAGCTGCTTCTAATAATAAGGGGTTGCTTATCAGATTCCTCAATGAGCAGGTTGAAGATGGATTCTATGCGTTAGTTATAGATTATCTTAAGGACAGTAATTTTGATTTAGCTAATATGATGGTTGACGAGGATGTTAAGGCTCAGTGTACTAAGCTCTACGAGTTAGGAGAGTTTGTTGATGAGAACATCAAGGCAACTGGTCGTTATGAGATTGAGGAGTGGATTGAACCATTATTTAAGTTTGTATATGGTGATATCGACCCAACAGATATTGATGCACCTATAAGTACATCAGGTATCTACAGATATAGTATCTGGCTTATCTATCTCTACCAGAGAGAGAGATTCGGAGAGGCTATGAGACTTATCGGTGAGAGAATCGCACCACTTCTTATCAACGTAAGTTACCAGATTCTTGAGGATGATGACAGACCAAAGAACTTTGATAAGGCTATTATGGGTTATCTTGATCTTATCAATGTTATTATGGATATGGGTATTCCATCTGATCAGGCCAACTCAGATGCGTATATGAACAACCTTGAAGTATTGTTCGATTATGTAGTTGAGGATCCACATGTAGGTAACGACTACAAGATTCAGTTCAGTATAGGATTATTTAATACATACATACACAACAAGGATTACAACAAGGCATTCGAGTTCTATGGACTTAATGCAGAGTTTATCCCTATTGACAATATGTCAGTTTACGAGAGCTTTAAGGACCTTATCAGAAACTGTAATTCAGCAGAGAACACAAGCGTTCTTAGCAGAAGCGTTGTAAATGCTATTTCTAAGCAGGAGATTTACAACAAGAGAATTGATACTCTTATCGGTGAAGTTTCAAGCTTCGTGAGAAAGGTATATCAGTACATTGAAAATGAGCCTAACATGAAGAAGAACATTCAGGTTCTTGGTGCTGGTACATCACTTAAGGATAAGACTAATATCTTTGAAGGCCTCTATGAGTACAACCTTGTATTCTATGAGTGTGGTATCAAGGATTTGGTTAATCAGGATATGGCAGTTCGCTCATGGGAAGAAAAGTATGAAGTTCTTGAGCTTCTCTACACAACTTTAAATGTTATCTTTGATGGCTACAATGTATACGAGATTTCAAACAAGATTGAGCATCAGTATGTAGAGCTTACTTGGATTAACAATTATGTGAATGCTAACCCAACACTTCTTAAGTTATTCTTCAGTGTTAAGGAGAAGATTAAGGCATTCAAGGTTAGAAAGAATTCAATCCTCGAGAAGTCAAAGACAAACTACGAGATTAAGCAGCTTATAGATGACAGACAGAAAGCACTTGTATTTATGACTGCTGAAGATATGATTACTAATGGTCTTAACAGTGGTGTTGTTAATATCATTAACAATAATTACGATCCTAAGAAGGCAGAGAAGAATCTTATTAAGACATATGCGGAAATCGTTGTTCCTGCTAAGTATAAGAAGGCAGAGGTTCCTCAGTCTGCTGGTAAGTTCTTCAGTAAGAACGCAGGCCCTGCTATGGATCCAGACTTAAAGAAACTTTTATCTGATACTAAGATAGAGGAGATGCTCCTTAAGTCAGAGTGGCTCTGGTATCAGTATGAGGATAAGGGTAATGATAAGCAGACACCAGAGGAGAGTACATACAGTGTTGTATGCCTCATCAAGGTTGTTGAGAAGCTTCTTGATAGAAAGGGTGCTGGTCAGGCTAAGCAGGAGTCAGCTCCTAATAAGAAGGTTATCATTACTAAGACAGGTAAGGTTATCGAACTTTCTGATGAGGGTTCAAACACACCAGTATCTAACACAGTGGCAACTCCAAATGTTATTGAGCATATCAACAACATTATAGTTGCACTTAAGGATAAGTCAGATGAGAATGTAAACTACGTTCAGGCTTACCTTAATGATTGGCTTGATACAGTGGTTGGAGCTAAGCTTGATAAGTCAACTATGCTTCCACTTTACGAGGCAGAGGAGCTTAGAGCAAAGACTCTTCAGGTTATCAAGAAACTTAGAGCAGACCTCTTATAAATTTAAACACAAAAAAACCTTTATCATATCTGGAGGTATCGTAAAGATACCTCCTTTCTTTTTTAGTAGGAATATCTGTCTATATATTATATAATTAGATGCATAGACATTAGATTAGGAGATATTGTTGTGGAAGATAAATTATTTGACATTGAAGAAGAATTAAAAAAATTGCCAAATAGTCCTGGGGTGTATATAATGCACGATTCTCATGACAATATTTTGTATGTGGGAAAAGCTGTTAATTTGCACAACCGAGTTAGACAGTACTTTAGAACTGGTCACGGACACAATAACTCTGCAAAGATAGCAAAGATGGTTAGTCAGATTGCCTATTTTGAGTATATAGTTACCTCCTCAGAGATGGAGGCATTGGTACTGGAATGTAATCTTATAAAAGAACACAGACCAAAGTACAATACTATGATGACAGATGATAAGGGGTATCCTTATATAAGAGTTACTGTGGAGGAAGATTACCCTAGACTCTTATATAGTCATAGTATGAAAAGAGATAAATCCAAATACTTCGGTCCTTATACCAACGCCAAGGCGGTGAAGGATATCTTGGATTTACTCAACAGAATATACAAGCTTCGTACTTGTAATAAACGACTTCCAAAAGAGATTGGAAAAGACCGCCCATGCCTTTATTATCAGATAGGGCAGTGTGATGCACCTTGTAACGGATATATATCTGTGGAAGATTATAGGAAAAATGTTCAAAAAGCAATTAACTTTTTAAATGGTGAATATAAGGAAACTTTATCAGCTCTTAACTCGGATATGAAACGTTATGCAGCTGAGATGGAATTCGAAAAGGCAGCAGAGATAAGAGACTTAATTGACAGTATCAATCATATAACTGATAAGCAGAAGATGAACAATACAAATGGCGAGGATAGAGATGTCATCGCTTTTGCTACAAATGAAACCGATACAGTGGTTTCAATATTCTTTGTTCGTGAGGGTAAACTCCTCGGCAGGGAACACCATCATATGAACGTAGATATGACTGAAGCACCTGCACATATTTTAAATGCCTTTGTGGAGCAGTTTTACTCCGGAACACCATATCTTCCTAGAGAAATAGTGGTTCCCCTTGAGATAGAGGATCAGCACATTATAGAAGAATATTTGTCAAAAAGAAGAGGGACTAATGTGAAGATACTTGTGCCTCAAAAGGGAGATAAGCACAAGTTACTTAAGCTTGCTGAGGATAATGCAAAGCTTGTACTTGAGCAGGATATGGAGCGTATTAAACGTCAGGAAAAACGAACTATTGGTGCTACCAAAGAAATTGCAGAAATTCTTGGCATAGAAAGTGCTAGTCGTATGGAGGCCTTTGATATATCAAACATATCAGGAACTCTTTCTGTTGCATCCATGGTAGTCTTTGAAAATGGAAAACCAAAGAAAAATGCCTATCGAAAATTTAGGTTAAAAACTGTTACGGGACCAGATGATTATGCATCAATGAAGGAAGTTCTCAGTAGAAGATTCACAGATGAAAAAATGGATGTGTTACCAGATGTTATTATGATGGATGGAGGCAAGGGCCAGGTAAATGTAGCTCTTATGGTTCTTGACAGTTTAGGTCTTGAGATACCGGTTTGTGGTATGGTAAAGGATGATAACCATAGAACCAGAGCTCTTTATTACAACAATGAAGAAGTTGAATTTCCTAAGGGTAGTGAGGCTATACTTATGGTGACGGCTCTTCAGGATGAAGCACACAGGTTTGCCATAGAGTATCATAAACAGCTTAGAAGGACTAATCAGGTACGTTCTATTCTAGATGAAATTCCAGGAGTTGGCCCTGCAAGAAGAAAAGCCTTGTTGAAATATTTTAAAGATGTTGATAATATAAGAGAAGCAACTGTGGAAGAGCTTATGGATGTGCCGGAAATACCTAAGAGTACAGCGCAATATATTTATAGATTTTTTCACGAGTGATATTCGTAGTTTTTAGATACCTGTATAAGAGTATACTCACCATATAGAGAGGATTTAAAGAGAGGAAAATATATGTTTAGAAGATTTTATCCGAAAGATTATTTTAATTCAACCTATTCAATTAACTTTAAGAAATATCATATGCTTGGTTACAGAGCTGTTATATTTGACGTGGATAATACTTTGGTGGAACATGATGCTCCGGCAGATGAAAGAGCAATTGAACTTATCTCCAAGCTTAAGGCAATGGGTTTTAAAATCTGTTTCCTATCTAACAATGATGAAGAAAGAGTTGCAAGCTTTAACGAGGGTCTTGGCTGTGAATATATTTACAAGGCGGGCAAACCCCTTGCAAAGGGTTACCTTGCAGCCATGGAGAAGATGGGTACGGACCGTATGAACACTATGTTTGTTGGTGACCAGATTTTTACAGACATTTGGGGGGCCAATAATGCCGGAATAAGAAGTGTCCTTGTTCAGCCAATAGCTAAGCACGAAGAAATTCAGATAGTACTAAAGCGAATTCCAGAAAAGCTCATACTTCACTTCTACCTTAAGAAGCACAAACTGAAGTGCAGATAATCACCCTATTTTTGGGGCTAAACATCCCTAGGTAGTTTTTTTCTATGTGCGGGGTGGAAATGTAATTATTTATAGGTGTTTATTTTGCCTTTAAGAATTTTTTAGAAATATCCATAAAACAAGTACTCGGATGGCTTATAAAACATCAGAGCTCGTTTTATGTGATATTTCAAAAAATTATTAACAGTAAAATAAACACCTATAAATAATTACATTTCCACCCCGCACATAGAAAAGAGTACCATCTAGGGGATGTTTAGCCCCAAAAGTAGGGGTGATTATCTTTCCATCTTCCAGAACTGCGCACTGTAAGGTGGGAGTTCGGAGCCACCTCCGAAATCGTGAGGGTCGCCTGTTATAAGGTCTATAGCCATTCCACAACCTGCATCGAAATGAGCTGTAAATGGTTGGTCATCCGCATTTATGGCAACGAGTACACGTTCACTGTCGGTTTTTCTCTCGAAGATACATTGCTTGTTGGTGAGCAGAACTGAACGGAAACCACCATAGTTAAGAGCATTGCTCTCTTTCTTTGCAGAAGCAAGTTTGCTGATTAAATCAGTAAGCTCATTCCACTCTGGCTCATCATAGGAAAGTCTAAGAGATGGGTCTCCGTCTTCCTTGCGACCTTCAGCTCCCCATTCACTGCCATAGTAGATACAAGGAATACCGGGCATACCAAAAGCGAGAGCATATACAAGAGGTAAATGATTCTTGTTGGTAAGGATACTGGCAATTCTTGTTACATCGTGGTTATCTACGAAAGATAAAAGATGCTTGCCTCTGTAGCGGCACCAGTCCTCTGGACCAAACTGTTGCTGTAAGCTGTGAATAATCTCAAACATATTCATGCTGTTAAAACTTGAAAAAAGTCCTTTGTAGCACATATAGTTAGTTGCGCTGTGAAGCATACTATCATTTACAAATACGTTGTAGTCACCGTGAAGAAGTTCGCCAAGTAAAAGGAAATCCTTCTTAAGTCCATCGCAGTGAGCACGAAGTCTTCTGCAGAAATCATGGTCAAGACAGTAGGCTACATCAAGACGCAAGCCATCTATGTCAAATTCTTCAATCCAGTTTTTAACATTGTCTAAGATATGATTAACAACGTCAGGGTGTTTGAGGTTGAGTTTAACTAAGTCATAGTTACCCTCCCAACCTTCATACCATAAACCGTCGTTGTAGTTAGAGTTGCCATCAAAACTAATGTGGAACCAATCCTTGTATGGACTGTCCCATCTTTTTTCTAAAACATCTTGAAATGCCCAAAAACCTCTTCCCACATGGTTGAAGACACCGTCTAAAACAACCTTTATACCATTTGAATGAAGATTGTCACAAAGCTTTTTGAAGTCTTCGTTGGTTCCCAGACGACAATCAATTTTGGAATAATCCCTTGTGTTGTAACCATGAGTATCTGACTCAAATACAGGTGAAAAATAAATTGCATTTACACCTAATTGTTTAAGGTGTGGAATCCAATCATTAACTTTCTCTATTCTTGAAGTGAGCACACCGTCATTTTCAAAGGGTGCCCCGCAAAATCCTAAAGGATAAATCTGGTAAAATACACTTTCGTAAGCCCACATAATATAGTCTCCTTTCTCTGTAAAAAAATATGTATAAACCTTTTGCATTATACCATAAGATAGTGGTGAGAGCAATTTTTATAGGACTATACATAAACATAAAAATGTCAAAAAATAAAAAAGTAGTAGAAATTTGTTTGTATTTACCGATTTAGTATGTTAAACTAATGAAGTTGTATTATATATTATGAGGAGAAATTTTATGTGGGAAAAATTCAATGAGATTCTTGTTGCTATTGATGATTTCGTGTGGGGTCCGCCACTTATGGTTTTAATTATGGTTGGTGGTATCCTTCTTACTGTAAGACTTGGACTTTTGCAGATTCGTAAACTTCCACTTGCTCTTAAGTGGATGGTAAAGAACGAAGAAGGCGGTGTAGGTGAAGTATCATCTTTTGCTGCTTTATGTACAGCCCTTTCTGCAACTATTGGTACCGGTAATATCGTAGGTGTAGCTACAGCAATATGTGCCGGAGGTCCGGGAGCACTTTTCTGGATGGTACTTGCAGCATTCTTTGGTATGGCTACAAAGTATGCAGAAGGTCTTCTTGCAGTAAAGTATCGTGTCGTTGGTGAGGACGGACATTCGCTTGGTGGACCTTTCTATTACATAGAAAAAGGTATGGGCAAGAACTGGAAATGGCTTGCTAAGGTATTTGCATTCTTTGGTGTATGTGCAGGATTACTTGGTATAGGTACGTTTACTCAGGTTAATGGTATCTCATCAGCAGTTAAGGGATTCTTTGATCCAGATGGAAAGGCAAACGTTGATATTCCTTTGCTTGGTGAATACTCTTGGGCAGTAGTTATTGCTTCTATCGTACTTACAGTGGTTGTTGCTCTTGTACTTATCGGTGGCATCAAGAGAATCTCAAGTGTATCACAGGTAATAGTTCCGTTTATGGCTATTATATATGTGATATTTGCATTGATTCTCATTATTGGAAATATTACCGAAGTTCCAGACGCTATAGTTACTATTGTTAAGTCTGCATTTAATCCTAAGGCAGTTTTAGGTGGTGCTGCAGGTACTTGGATTGTGGCTATGCAAAAGGGTGTTGCAAGAGGAATCTTTTCTAATGAGGCAGGTCTTGGTTCTGCTCCTATTGCTGCAGCGGCAGCTCAGACTAAGGAGCCAGTTAGACAGGGTCTTGTATCTATGACAGGTACATTTATAGATACAATTATTATCTGTACAATGACAGGACTTTCAATTGTAATTACAGGTGCACATTTACAGCCAGGACTTGAGGGAGTAAACGTAACATCATATGCTTTCCAGAATGGTTTGCCATTCCCAAGCGAGTTTTCCGCATTTGTACTTATGCTTTGCCTTGTATTCTTTGCATTTACTACAATTCTTGGCTGGGATTACTATTCCGAAAGATGTCTTGAGTATCTTTCAGGCGGACACAAGAATACTGTAAAGGTTTTCAGATGGTTATATATATTAGCGGTATTTATCGGACCATTTATGACAGTATCAGCGGTATGGACTATTGCAGATATATTTAATGGTATGATGGCTATACCTAATATGATTGCACTCTTTGCTTTAAGTGGTGTAGTAGCTAAGGAAACTAAGGAATTCTTCAAGAGAAAAAAAGAAGAAAAAACAGCAGAATAATTAATTTACTTTTTTACATATTATAAATAAAAAGCAGTCTGGTATATAGAAACTATTTGCAGGCTGCTTTTTCTGTAAATAAAACCTTTGAAATATACAAAGGAGGATGAGGATGAAAGAAAAAGAAGTGTTAAAATTAACAGATGAAGAAAAACATAAGCAGATGCTAAAGGAGATTAAAGCTACTTTTGTTCTTATATTGATTGTGGCAGCTTGGCATATAGGATTTGGATTTGGTTTAAATGGAATCGATATTATGATACTCGGTATGCCACTTTGGTTTTTTGTGAGCACTATCGGTGCTTTTGTTATATCTGTGGTAGGTGTGATTATATTGCTTAAGTTTGTTTTTGTGAATTTTGAGTTAGGTGATGAAATGGATGAAGAATCCTTATCTGATATTGACAATCAGACCACAAGTGGAAAAGAGGTGGCATTAGATGAGTAAAAATCAGATTATTATGCTATCTGTTTTAGTGATATATCTTGTGGCAAATTTTGTCATTGGAATGGTGGTAAGCAAGAAAGAAGAAAAAAAGAGTTCTATGAGCTTTACCAAGAAGTATTTTATCGGTTCAAGAGGAATGAATGGATTGGTTCTTGCTATGACTACTGTTGCCACATATACCAGCGTGAGCTCTTTTGTGAGTGGTCCTGGTGCGGCAGGTCTTACCTATGGATTTAGTCAGGTGTGGGTAAGTGGCGTGCAGATAGGAGCAGCATTTCTTATGCTAGGTGTTTTAGGCAAGAAGTTTGCGGTAGTATCCCGTAAGACAGGGGCTGTAACCGTTGCAGGATACCTTAAGGCAAGATACAAGTCAGATGCCCTTGTTATACTTACTACATTGCTTATGCTTGTTTTCTTTATTACTCAGATGATAGCCCAGTTTATGGGTGGCGCAACATTGATTGAAACAGTTACGGGTATGCCTTATTGGGTATCTCTAGTTATATTTGCAGTTGTGGTTATTCTTTATACTGCTTTCGGCGGTTTTACAGCAGTGGTTATAACTGATACCATACAGGGAGTTATAATGCTTATAGGAACCTTCCTTTTTGTATTCTATGTTATAAGAGGCATAGGCGATTTTGATACTATGAAGGTTACTATGGACGCTACACTTCCGGGTTGGGATAATCTTACTGGTTCAGGTTATGCACCAGGAACGTTGCTTTCCTTCTGGGTGCTTGTGGGTGTAGGCGTTCTTGGACTTCCTCAGACAGCAGTCAGAGGAATGGGCTTCAAGGATACAAGGAGTTGTCATAGAGCCATGCTTATAGGAACTATAGTTGTAGGTGTCCTTATGATTGGTATGCATACAGCTGGAGTGTGGGCAAGAGCTATAGTGCCGGAGGAGACCTTTGCGTCCTCGGATTATTTTATACCTACAGTGGTACAAAAAATTATGCCAGTAGGAGTGGCAGGACTTTTTCTTGCGGCACCTATGGCGGCGGTTATGTCTACAGTGTCATCCCTGCTTATTCTTGCCTCCGCATCAATAGTAAAGGATTTGTGGCGAACATATATTGTAAAAGACAATCCTGCAAAGGTTGAGAGATTCAATAGGCATTTATCAAAAACAAGTCTTGTTGTGACATTACTCATAGGGATTTTAGTATTTGTGTTAACGCTTACACCTCCGGATATTATCTTCTGGGTAAACCTTTTTGCCATGGGTGGACTTGAATCCTGCTTTTTCTGGCCGATTGTTGGTGGAATCTTCTATAAGAAGGGTAATAAGCAAGCAGCGATTGCATCATCTGTTATAGGTGTGGTAACATATATGGTAAGCTACGAATTTGGCATAACTATATTTAACATAAATTCAGTTGTATGGGGAATACTCTTTGGAGGAATAACATATTTCCTTGTGGGTGCCCTTACTTGTAAACATGGATTGGACAAGGATGTGCTTGATACCTGTTTCTAGTGCAAACTACCGAGTATGATAACGATTTAGTTAATGAATGGAGTTTATTATGAAAAAAGGAATTATATTTGATATGGATGGAACACTTTGGGATTCTGCTGAAGGTGTTGCCGGCTCATGGACAGAAGTGGTAAAGGAAGAATATCCTGAATTGCCTGAGATAACAACAGAAGATATACAAAGTGTTATGGGAAAAACTATGGATGTTATTGCCCGGATACTTTTTCCTACCCTTACAGCAGATGAACAATTGGAACTTTTGGACAAATGTTGCATAAGAGAAAATGATTATCTGGCAGAACATGGAGGAGTGCTTTATCCAGAAGTTGAGGAAACATTAGCAAAGCTTAAAGAAAACTATAATCTATATATAGTAAGTAACTGTCAGAGTGGTTATATTGAAGCCTTCTTAGAATATTACGACTTTGAAAAATATTTCGAAGACATAGAGTGCTATGGCAACAATGAACTTAGCAAGGGTGAAAATATTAAGCTTATTGTGGAACGAAACAACCTAGACAAAGCAGTGTATGTAGGAGACATCCAAGGTGACTATGATGCCACTATGGAGGCAGGATTGCCATTTATACATGCTTCCTACGGTTTTGGGGATATTGCGGAATCAGTCATAACCATAGAAAAATTCTCGGACTTACCACAAGTAGTACCCCAAGTCCTGTCAGTTGCTTAAACAGCAGGACCCCACAGCCCCAAGGCTCTTGCCAGACATAAATAGAACATAAAAAAACCGTTTGAACACGCGAGTCCTTAGGTTCTTGGTGGGAATAATATATAGGGCATAGTGAAAACACGCTCTCGCTCGTCTCACTACGCAAGGGTACTAAGCAAAAAAGATATGGAGCAGATTCTTTGACTAAAGTCAGAATCTGTTCCATATCTTTTTTAGCTAAGTGCCCGCGTGTTCAAACGGTTTTCTTATGCCCTATATATTATTCCCACCAAGAACCTTAGTACTCCTGCGTAGTGAGACGAGCGAAAGCGTGTTTTTGACATGTTCTATTTATGTCTGGCAAGAGCCTTGGAGCTGTGGGGCTACAGTTTTTGTAGCGGATGAGTTTGTTATGGGGTATCTGCCAAATGTAATGGGTTGGGTTAAAATATGGTTGTGGCAGGTTAGGCGTAATTGTTGTACATAAGTCCGCTGTATAAAGATTTGTTGTAGACTGCCCCTAATTTTTGCTTTGTGTTAGGGTAGGTTACAATAAGTTTGTTGATATAGGCGATTGGGTCAATGGTGAGTCGCTCTGTGGCAGAGGATATATCGTCTTTGAAAGAGGAAATATCTTGGAAGAGTTCAGAGAACTTACCGCTTTGGACACTCTGTACAAGAAGAGCTTCGTCTTTTGCGATTTTGTTGTCCTCGCCTATGGAAAGACCTGCAGCCTCCAATTCATTTTTATGCCTGTTAACAATGACCGATATGTCATTGAAGAGATTACGACTACCAGGGTTAATCTTTTCCTTGGAGTCGGATAAGTCAACTAAACTGTTGTAAGCATCCACAAACATATCAATCTGGTTCATCGCATCGTTAGTATCAGGAGTAAAACTGATAGTAACAGGCGCATCACTTGGTTTGTGGAAATCCAACTCAATAATCTGATTGATAGAAATCTGATTAGAAGAGGAGGAGTGATTCTCACCATTGATGGAAAATTGAGAATCCTGAGGTGCCGTATGTACATTGTTAAGACCAAAGGTATCAATAAAAGTACGGTCCGATGCTTCAAAAGAAAAATGTAATCCATCATCAGTGGCGGCACGACCTGTATCTGTAGAGTTAAGCATAAGCGCACTATCGTTACCCTCACTTATGATAGATGCTTGAACTCCTAGGTTGCGATTGTTGATGTATTGCTGTAAACGTTGCTGTATACTTGAATTAGTGTCTTCCTTGGCAACAGATACACTGAACTTCGCAGAACTATTAATAGAAGAAAGAGTAAAGGTATAGTTACCAGGATTAATATTTCTTCCATTGGATGGAACATAGTTGCCCACGTTAATCTGTTCTGACGCAAGAGAATCTACTTGTATTTGAAGTTCACTAGGAAGAGAGTTTAAATCACCGCGTTTGAAGGAACCAGTAATGGATTCCTCGTTGTCTGAGCGAAGCATCTTCTTTGTATAGATATCACTGTTAGTATCTGAAAAACAATCGGAAACTTCTCGCAGTGTAATAGCAGCTTCTTTAATATTGATAATCTGAGATTGTTTTTTCTCCGACAGTGAAAGAAGATACATAGGTGATTTCTGGTTGTAACGAGCCATATTATTATATACGGCGCGCAACTCGGAGGATTTGTGTGTTGTATTTCTCTTTTTTGGTACTAATGATGAATTAAGATGGTTATAAACATTTGAATTAATTAACATAGAAATCCTCCTTCCCTGGAAAAATAAGATAAATCCTTTAAAATGGTAAATTACATAATAATAAGTAATTAAAGTTCCTCAATAATATTATATTATAAAATAGTTTAATCGTCTACATAATAATTAAAAAAATACACATAAGTATAAGAAAATAAAGAAAAAACTATATATTTTTCTTGACTTTAATATTCTCTTTTGTTATTCTATACCTTGCGATGGAAGAAGGTCTTTTTTTTATGCCTTAAAATCAAAAAAAATAATGGAGGTGGAAGGTTGTGCGTGTTAAGATAACATTGGCATGTCAGGATTGTAAACAGCGTAATTACAATATGACAAAGGATAAGAAAACACACCCAGACAGAATGGAAACAAAGAAGTATTGTAGATTCTGTAAGGCGCATACAATGCATAAGGAAACAAAGTAATCGGCATGAGTTCAAGGTGACCTTATAGTTTCTATAAGCACCGGAAGGAGTAATTATATGTCAAAAAACAAAGAGACATCATCTCCTGCTTTAAAGAGAAGCTGGTTCCAAGGGCTAAAAGCTGAATTTGGCAAGATTACTTGGCCAACAAAGCAGATTTTAGCTAAGAAGTCATTCGTTGCTATGATAGTTTCGATTATACTTGGACTTATCATAGTTGGAGTAGACAACTTATTGGAATACGGTATCAAATTTATTATTGGTTAGGTAGGTGAGTGTATGTCAGATATGGTACAAAATGAAGCTACACTCAATGAGACTCCTGCTGCTGAGGGAAAATACAATAGCAGTGAGGCAAGATGGTATGTAGCTCATACCTACTCAGGTTATGAGAACAAGGTAAAGAATGATATCGAAAAGACTATCGAGAACAGAAAGCTTCATGATCAGATCCTTGAGGTTGCAGTACCTGTACAGGATGTGGTTGAAGTGAAGAGCAACGGTACCAAGAAGGTTGTATCAAAGAAATTGTTTCCTGGTTATGTGTTAGTTCATATGTATATGAATGATGCTACATGGTACATTGTTCGTAATACCCGTGGAGTTACAGGATTTGTTGGTCCTGAGTCAAAGCCGGTTCCACTCACAGAAAGCGAGATGCGTTCTATGGGTATCAAGGGTCAAGAGGTACATCTTGATGTTGAGGTTGGCGACTACATTAAGGTAGTGACTGGTGCATGGGAAGGAAATAGTGGCGAGATTAAATCTATCAACGAAAGCAAACAGACTATTACCATCGAAGTTGATATATTTGGACGTGCTACATCAGTCGAGATAGGATTTGCTGATATTCAAAAGATGTAAATGATTTAGAAAGTGGAAGGGTATCCCCCGTTATACCACAATATTTTTAGGAGGTACGCTATAATGGCGAAGAAAGTAGAAGGATACATTAAATTACAGATACCTGCAGGTAAGGCAACTCCTGCACCACCTGTTGGTCCTGC
>JAGBBM010000002.1 GCA_017938485.1 Lachnospiraceae bacterium | reverse complement strand
TGTGTCCCACAGGTATTTCGCCTGTGGGATTTTTTTGTGTTAACAATGAGCCAAGTGGTTTCATGCTTGCATGATAAACCATTTGGCGAATGTACATCACTGAGCATGCATAGCATGCGATGTGATGTATGTTAACAGAATCGAGTAGGCTCTGCCTACTCGATTGAATGGTGCGGGATGTAGGGGAGGTCTTCTGAGGGTAGCTTGGAGTTTAGGGTTATACCCTTTTGCAATTGGTTCTTCGGATATAACAGCTTCTAAGGCTTCAGTGGGAGGGTTAGAGATATGGAACGCAACACGCACAAATTCGCCATCCTTGGCTCAGTTGTGCTACGCTGACATCCTTGTCAGCGTGTTGCTAGGCATCCTGCCTGAAGCCAAGAATCTGTAATATCCTACGCAAGATTGCAAAAGGGTATAACCCTAAGCCCCAAGCCACCCTCAGAAAGCCTTCCCTACATCCCTTGCGTAGTCGAAGAATCTACAGGGAAGTACCTGTGGGAGTTAGTGTGTTGCCTTGGGGGTAGAGTTTGGTAAGTTTGGAGTAGGGGATTTGGAGTAAAAGATGTTCAGGCACCCACAAGGGGCGCCACATCTTTTACTCGCCGATGGCGGGAGGGGAAGCGAGATGTAGAAAGTTGTTGAGTGCACGTTGGGAATAGTGCTAGAATATCTATATTATTAAGATGTATATGTATGTAGTCTTGTGGAATAGGAAGTATTATAGTTTTTTTATTATTTTTAATATGGTAAAATATTGCTAATATGTTTTGTAAAGGGGAGTCTGATATATGCCAAAGAGAAAAGTAAAAAAAATGCTACTAGGAATATTAAGTGTTGTATTAATCTTGACAGTGGCTGTTAGTGCTACAAAAGCAGAAAATGCAGAGGAGGAAAGGTATTATATAGATGCGGAAACTGTGGATGCAGGACTAGATACGGGATATTCAGAGTCTCATCAAATTGATAAAGAGAATTGGCATTACGGATGGTCGATAGGAGAGTTTTCGGCAACCGGTTATACAAGAGTTACTTATGATGATGAAGGGAATCCTATTTTTCTTAAAACATTAGGCGATAAGGTTACATTGTGGTTTATGTTGGAGCAAAACATAGATTGCCTAAACGGTAATGAAAGACTTTCCATATCAAATGATAAGAATGGATATGATTTGTCGTTTGCAACTGAGCAAGGAAACTTTGGAAGAGGAACTTTAATTGTAAGACACACAGATTATCAGAATAAAAAAGGAGACCCAGTAATTTATGTAGATTATTTGTCTGCTGTGGCGATACAAGATGCAAATGTTGAAATACAGCTCCTTGAAGAAGGTGATTATGAGGTAGCACTTGATTACCAGATAAAGAAATCAAAGAAGCATTGGTATAATAAAGATAAGTATAAAAATTATCGTATTTATTTTAAGTTTTCTGTACGTAATGGAAATTGCATGGTTTTTCCGTTTGATGTTAGTACAAAGTCTGAGCTCCTTAACTGTGATTTTACAGAAAATGGTTTTTATTTGGACCTTGCGAAGTCAAGGTATTTGACTATAGACATTAAGAAAGAAGTCATGAATGAAGGACGAGACGGTCTTGTTGAAGATGTTAGATTCAACAAGCCGGCTAAGGACGGAGAAGAGTTTGTTGATGAAGGCATTTATACGATAACTGTTTCTAATCAATATACCGGTGAGGAAACTGTCAAGAAAATTTATGTTGGTGATGATGATGTATTAAAGGCGTATGTAACAACAGATTTATCCATAGAGGATATAAATGCACTTGTCGAAAACGGAGCCACAATCAATGAGGATGGAACTATATCAAATATTCCTGAACCAGAGGAGGCTACTACGGAAACTGTGACAGAAGAATATAATGATGAATCAGAAAGTAATAACGCAGAATTGGCAACAGAAACAGATGCAAAGGTTGATGATGTGGACAGTGATGAATTTAATATAAAAGACTATATTGTTCAACATAAAAACGAATGTATTATTGTTGGTTCGACTTTACTTGCATTGATACTTGTGCTTGTTCTTGCTAAGAAGAAAAAAAGAAAGATTGATACGAGTGAAGCAGATATGGATGAGGGTGATGAAGAATGAAAAGATTATTAGCAGTCATGCTATGTATGGCTTTGGCGCTAACTAGCTGTGCTCCTAAAACAGATAATCAAGGTTCTACTAATAGTGAAGATACAACTACTGAAATTTCGGTAGAAACAACTACTGTTGAAGAAACGTTGGAACAATCGGAATATAATGATATAAGTGACCCGGAGTTCTTGGAATACTATGAAGACTTATTGTATGAGGATATTGTTACAAGTCTTGATAGTGATAAATATTTTGTGGAAGATGTCGAAACGGTATTTGTATCAAAAGAGTATGTAGATGAATTGCAGTATAATTCAATGTCTAATATATATTTTGGATATACACTTGATGAAATACAAGAGCAGTTTACCGGTTCAAAATTTGTATTTGCTCTTGGTGATGATGGACAGACAACGGTTAAAGAATTTGAAAAATATGAAGAGGATAATTTTGAACAAGTAATTAAGAATGTTGTAACCGGAGCAGGAGTAATATTAGTTTGTGTTACGGTATCTGTGATTGCAGGAGCATCCGGAGCAACAGCTGTTAGTATGATATTTGCAGTTTCAGCAAAAACTGGAACGGCGGTGGCTGTATCAGATGCAGTTATTAGTGGAGTGTCAACTGGTATAGTAAAGGGAATAGAGACCGGCGATTTTGATGAAGCGATGGATGCAGCAATGCTTTCGGCGAGTGAGGGATTCAAGTGGGGAGCAATTACTGGATGTGCGACCGGTGGAGCAGTTGAAACATTCACTTTAATCAAAGGTGCAAAGTATTTGAGTCTAAATGAGGTTGCTTTGATACAAAAAGAATCGGGTTATCCGGCGAGTGTTATAAAGCAGTTTCACAATATGGATGAGTACAAAGTTTTTAAGAATGCGAATTTAAAGACAGAGATGATTTGTGACAAGTTGGCACTTGTAAGAGATGATATTGATTTAGATTATATTGCACCAAACTCTGGTGGCAAAACTAATTTGGAGTTGATGCAGAATGGTAATGCACCATTTGATTCTACTGGTAAGAGGTATCAGCTTCATCATATAGGACAAGAAAATGATGGTACTCTTGCAATACTAACGGAGAGTGAACATCATAATGCATCATTACATGGCTATAAAGAATCATCGGAAATTGACAGAGATACATTTGATAAAATTCGAAAAGAGTTTTGGAAAGCTATGGCATCCTATTATATGTAAAAGAGGTATTTGTTATGGAGCATAAGAGAATACAATTTAAGTATCACCCTAATGTGTGGGATATGAATATTTTTTATGAAGCAAAAGAAGGGGAATATCCTACATGCGAATGTTGTGGTGAAGAAACCAAATATGCATATGAAACAATGTATTCAACTGAGGATGTCGAATGTTTGTGTCCGGAGTGTATTGCATCAGGTGATGCTTCAAAAAAATTTGATGGAGAGTTTGTTCAATCGGCTGAGGATTTCAAGGTCAATGATGAGAGTAAGAGAGAAGAATTATATTGTAGAACACCAGGATATATGAGTTGGCAAGGTGAGTATTGGCTTGCATGTTGTGAAGATTATTGTGCATTCATTGGAGATGTTGGAACAAAGGAATTAGAAGAAATGGGTATAGCTGATGAAGTTTTTGCCGAGTTTATTGAGCGCGGTGGATATGAGGATGCACGAAAATATATGGTAAAAAAAGGATATACCGCAGGATATTTATTTCAATGTTTACATTGCAAAAAGTATCATTTGTGGGTGGATGCTGATTAGTATGTTCTTACGATGTCAAGAATAATTTAAGTGTATTATTTTATTCTGATATACGAATCGAAGTATATGTTGAGGATGTGATTATTGAAATTATAACTGACTTTAAAGATGATATTAATGATTTAAGAGATTAGAAATTTGTAATAGTAAAGGTAGATGACTTTTTGTAGTTATCTACCTTTTTTGAATCTGTATTAAGTATATCTTTGAAGTGTTAATTTCTTAGAATGTCCTTAGGGATTTCTCTTAAAATGTCATATACGTCAATTTACTTTTGTATAATGGTTTCGTTGTCGCATCTCATACTTTTAAGCACAACAACTGTTTCACACATATTGCCAAGTCTACTTTCTTCCCTACCAATATCGATTATGGTCTTTATATGAAGTTTTTTATCGTATTCATACATACTCATATTTTTAACCACCGCCATATTCTTTTTTTAAAATCAGTAAGATTAACATAATTTATGCATTTGTTCACAGCTCTGTTTATTGCATCGGTAAGGGACATATCTTTCTGATATCTCCAATTTTTTTACGTCGCAGGAGGAAAAAACTAACATATCATAAAAACAAGAATCCATGCTACTTAATTAAATAGGTAACAAAGCATTGAAATTCTGTGATTCTAAGAAATATAGAATGGGCTAAGATATAGTCCTTTTTAGAATTGAAATATAATCTTTTGTAGGGGTTCAACATATTTATGTATGTATTGTAAGTGTTTTACTATAATGATATTCCTTGTACAGTTATAATATTGTTCATAAATAATTCGCGAAATTTACAACCTTTCTTATAGGAGAATTTCAAAAAATATTCTCTAAATAAAAAAGTCTTTGACTGCACCAAACGTGCAGTTCTAGGCTAGATAGTAAAGGGAGGATTGTATGCTAGGGATAAAAACTTTACAAGAAGTTTGTGAAACTGTCGGTGTTACAAGGCGAGCTGTACAAGGTTATGAAAAACGAGGGTTGGTGTCTCCAACTGGAAAGAATAAGTATGGCTATCTGTTGTACGATAGCATGGCACAAGAGAGGATAGCTTTGATTAAAAGATATCAGAAATTGGGATTCAAACTTAGAGAAGTGGAAGAGTTAGTAGATGCTCCAAATTATATTGTAAAGGAGGCATTGCTGAAACAGGTGGATAAGCTGCAAGAAGATAATAAGGAAAAAATGGAGCTTATTAAACTTGCAAAAAGATGGATTGAATCATTAACAGATTAGAAAGGAAGGTATTTATTATGGATAATATGAAGAAAGCATTTATTGTGAGTCTTATATGTGGTGTATTGATGGTGGTGGCATTTCTTATGCCCTTTACATCTGCCACAAAGGATTATAAAGATGATATAGACAGGTATGAGGACACTGTTGCTGACGAAGAACTAAATCTTACATATGGTGACATGAAACATCTTACTCTTGTTGAGTATGCTAGAATTTACTTCGTGCATCGTGATATGTTTAGAGATGAAGCTGAGGGCATTGTATATCTGGTTGTTATATCTGCTATAGCGTTATTTACTCTTCTGACAGTAATAAATGTGCTTAGAAAGAAACCAATTGGGGCAATAGTGTTTGATATTATTGCTTTTGCTGGTATTAGTCTGATGAGATGGGATTTTCTTGATAGGGGCATTGTTCCTAGTAGTAGTTACAACTGGGGTATAGGAATTTACTTATACTATATTGCTATGGTAGCTTTATTTGTAAGCTGCATATGGTTAGGAAAAGAGAAGAAAAAGAGTAAAGTGTTAGAACAGTAAGATGAGAGATTATTGAAAACGAGGCTATGCAAAATTGGTTTGCATAGCCTCGTTTTTTAAATATTTGTAACTGTACTAAGTATTTTTTCAACATCTTCTATTGAAAGGTTCATTTTAGAGGATATGGTTTCAGGAGATATACCGAGTTCATGATATGCAAGAATCATGCCTTCTATCTTACCTTCCATTCTACTATCCATCATCATATCATCTATTGCTTTGCACATATCGCACGCCTCCTTATCATTACTATATTTTTGTAGGGCCTTATCAAACCAAGTATTGCTACGAAGCATAGTTCCCGTTGCTAGGGCAGCATCATATTCCATATTACTGAAAAATTCCTCGTTGTCAAAAATATACTTTCGCAATGCGTTCTTATCTTCTCTGTATTGTAGCATGCCAAATATAATTTGTAAATCAGTTTTAAATATGGAATAATCTGAAATTTTAGATGGATTGAATAGATTGATGGTGTAGTTGGGGACATATTTGGAAAGTATGGTTTTGTACGTTTCTTTAGGAATTATAACATTTTCATAAAACATATCGTGCAGGCTGAGACAACCATCCCAGTTATCACCATAATAAAATACCATAGGAATTACTGGGCAGAGCTTGTCTTCTTTTCTGAATCGTGAAAATATTTCTCCGATTCCAAGCTTTCTTTTCTCTTCCATACTATCTATATTACGCCAAATATTTCGAATTTGGTCTATGTAACATAGGCTGTCAAGAATCATAGATTTCACAGGCATAGCATAATGAACCATGTCTTGGAACTCAGTTGTCAATATAGCAAATTCTACTTCGTTTTGCCATTTCATACGTATATCCCCGAATCTGGTTACTTCGCGTTTCTTTCCCATTTTGTCTGGTAAAATTACATTTGATTCGTTGTTGATTTCTACCAGTTCATGTGGACTTATTATTTGGACACCTTCAAAAAGATACCCATTAAATAAATCTGCAAATCGTTCCTTGTTGGATAAATACCCTTTTAAGGAAACATCTGCTTTTCCCATAGGCATAGTACCTCCTTAAAAATATAAATTAGTAAAATCTGCTTGAAATCTAGGCGAAGTTGCCAACTTGATTAGGAACTAAGAAGTAGTTCCTAAATAGAAAATCTGAACAGCAGAAATATAGTATACAGAGTGTAACGTAAATCGGTTTCAAAGTCAATAATTTCAGATGCTCCAATTTGTATATTCAAATTTCCGAAATTTTTCTTGACAATATATCTAATAGAAAAAGGTAGGTCACCCTACCTTTTTTTTACACTACATATTCATAAACCCTTTAAGCATATTAAAACGTGCCTTTTCCTCAGGACTTAAGCCTTCTTCGATAACTTCCAACAAAAGCTCTGTTTCTGGTTTTGTGAAAGCCATATTTCTGCGATTTAGTTCCTGATTGATTTTCATGATTTCCGGTAGGAGTTCCTCCATAGAACGATTCTTGCTTTTGTTTTTTATCTCCATAATGATTTTTAACTTTAGAGGGTCAATGCCTCTAAGTTTGGGATTGCTTTCAAAAGAGGTTTTCATATGGTTGTTATGATTATTGTCAGGGGTGTCTTTTTCGTTAGATTGGTAGTTTGAATTGTTGTATGGATTCCTCTGATTATTAAAATTATTTCTATTATACATCATAGCTAATACTCCATATTTTTGTTTGTGTCCTGGTCATCTAAAATTGATAATACGCTATCAAAGAGGCTATCCCTTGGTGGAGAAGAATTATAATTTGGGGAGTTGTTTCCCGCGCCTTGGAAATCAAATTTTCCTGTATCTCCATATCCGCTTGAATTGGTTTGTGGCATAGCATTCATCATTTCCATCATGCCCATCATCTGTTTCATTTGCTTCATGGAAGAGGACATGTTGCCAGGGAGGAAGTCGCACATGCTTGCAAGCATTTCCTCTGTGTTTTTTGGATGACAGTCAAATCCGCAGGAGGATATGAAGTTCCTGTCGTTTAAACTATCCATAATGGCCATAAGTTCTCGATATTTTATGAATAAAACCAACATTTTTTTGTAGGGGTATTCGATGAAAGGAACCAATGCCTCCAAAAGAAAAAGAGAATCGTCAGATATTAACTTGTCTAATGGATGAATACGTGTCATCTGTCCCATGGTTTCACCTTTGCTTCCCCTGTTATATAATTTATATGATAGGTAAATATGTAATATGCGGGGTAGATGATTCTACCCCGCCAGATGGATTATAATTAGCAACCGCAGTTACAGTTGTTGCCAAAAGTATTTCCATTGCCGTTGCAGCAGAAGAGAAGAATAAGGATAATCCAGATCCAGTCACAACCTGAGCCACATCCGTCATTTCCCCATGAACTTCCGCTGTTACCACAGAAGAGTAAAAGTATGATAATCCAGATACATGAACAGTTGCCACCGTTACCACCAAAACCGAAAGTAGAACCGCAGCCACATGAAGTTGCTGATAAATCGCTCATTTTTTAAGCCTCCGATTAAATTCTTATGGTTTATACTATTCAAAAAAAATTAATGTGTTAAAAAAAGTTAATTAATTTTCAGGGTTTACGAAAAACTATATAAGTGTTAATATGTTTGCAGAAATTTAAAGAGGGATATTTATGGTAAATAAAAGGTTTGAAAGGTTATTACTTAAAAATACTTTGGCTATTGCACTTCCTGCTATAGTCGTTCTTTTTGTGCTTTTTATTCTTTTAACCAGATTTTCAGTATTTTCTCAGATTAGAAGTATGAATATAGATGATTATGAAAGCTATGAGGTGGGAGTTGAACATTTATATCTAAACAAAACCACAAATGTAACTGTTACATTAAAAAATTTGTATTATACAGGCTTTGATTATTATGTTGATGGCGAGATTGAAGGGGCATATTATTATACTATGGAAAAGGACAAGTTTTGCTTGGTACTTATTGATACAAAAGCTCCAGAGATGTTCATAGGAAGCTTAAAGATAAAGGGAAAGATAATAAAGGATAACATTGCCGCTAATCACATTATGGATTCTTTTGCAAAGGAGAATAATGTAGACCAAGCATTGTTGGAAGGGTATTGCTTTGACTATATAATCAGTGAGCCGGATTATCCCCACTCATATATTGTTATGTTAAATGTATTCTTTGCCATACCTATTATACTTGCAATACTAATTATTCTTTATACAATCATTGTTTGGTTTAATCCTAAGCTTCATTCTCAGTGTAAGCAGTTGGAACAGTATGGTGAAATCGAAGCTATAATTGAAGAGATAGATAGTCAATTAAGAAATCAGCTTCTTTTCAAAAAAAGCAAGATATATATAACTAGAGATTATATGATAGTTAATTATTTCCATAGAACAGATGTAATTAAATTAGATTATATAAAGTATTTGTCTAAGAACCTAGTGGAGAAAAAGGAGTTTATCAGTCAGGCAACGGAGGTTTATAGACTTACTATGTCTGATCCTGATACGATTTTCTATGAGGTGGATTTCGTCAGTGAGGAGCTTATAGACGATGTAGTTGGCTACATTCGTGGCATAAATAATAAGGAAAAAAGCTCTTGACACATTCAGCCAATATGTTAGAATAAATACTTGTAAAGTTTATATTTAAAGACTGAGAAGGTGCAACAAGGATTTATCGCCCCTGACAGAGATGGAAGGTCTAGGCTGGAAGCTTTCCACAGGATAAGGATTTATCTCATTTTCACACCGGAGTCATATGTTTGAACAGATATAGGGTGATGGCTTTATACAAGTAGGACATATCGTTTATGTACGTTACACATATTGAGTGCGATTTTTATAATCGAATTTGGGTGGTACCGCGGATATTATGCTTCGTCCCTTTTGTGGGGAGGAAGCTTTTTTATTTGTCCCAAGCACTTAAAAAATATGTTTCATATTTATATTAATGGAGGATTTAAGATGAAAGAGAAGTTACAAAGCATTAAAGAGACTACTCTTGCTCAGATTGAGGCAGCTGTTGATGTGGCTACTTTAAATGACATCAAGGTTGCTGTACTCGGTAAGAAGGGTGAGCTTACTCAGGTTCTTAAGAGCATGAAGGATGTGGCACCAGAGGATAGACCAAAGGTTGGTCAGATGGTTAACGACACAAGACAGGTTATTGAAGAGGTTCTTGAAGCAAAGACTAAGTCAATAAACAGCGCAATTCGTGCTGAGAAAATGAAGAGAGAAACTATAGATGTTACCCTCCCGGGCATAAAGAAGATTGATGGTCACAGACATCCAAACCAGATAGCTCTTGAGGATTTAGAGAGAGTATTTATCGGTATGGGCTACGAGGTTGTAGAGGGACCTGAAATCGAGTACGATAAGTACAATTTTGAGCTTCTTAACATACCTGCAAATCACCCTGCAAAGGATGAGCAGGATACATTTTACATTAACAAGGAGATTCTTCTTAGAACTCAGACTTCTCCTGTTCAGGCAAGAATTATGGAGCAGGGTAAGCTTCCTATAAGAATTCTTTCTCCTGGTAGAGTTTTCCGTTCAGATGAGGTGGATGCAACTCACTCACCATCCTTCCATCAGGTAGAGGGACTTGTTATTGACAAGAATATTACTATGGCAGACCTTAAGGGAACTCTTGACCAGTTCGCTAAGGAATTCTTCGGCGAGAAGACAAAGACTAAGTTTAGACCTCACCATTTCCCATTTACAGAGCCATCAGCAGAGGTTGATATCACTTGCTTTAAGTGTGGTGGTAAGGGCTGTAGAGTATGTAAGGGTAGTGGCTGGATTGAGATACTTGGTTGTGGTATGGTGCATCCTCATGTTCTTGAAATGTGTGGCATTGACCCTAACGAATATTCAGGCTTTGCCTTTGGTATCGGTCTTGAGAGAGTAACACTCCTCAAGTACGAGATTGATGATATGAGACTTTTGTATGAGAATGATACTAGATTCTTGAATCAGTTTTAGCGAAGCAAAGGAATGCACAGATTGACGAATATGCAGACCGGTAAGCTAGCTTACAACGGGATGTATATTTGACAATCTGTATAGTGCGCGCACGTAAAACGACGGGCCGCAGGCTCGGAGTTCGCGTTGCTTTGCGTAATATATATAGAAAGGAAATAAGAAATATGAATACACCTATATCATGGTTAAAAGTATACGTTCCTGATTTGGACGTGGATATAAATGAATTTGTGGACAAGATGACTCTTTCTGGTTCTCATGTAGAGTGCTATGAGAAGAAGGACAAGAATCTTGAGAAGATAGTTGTTGGTAAGATTGAGACTATGGAGCAGCATCCAGATGCTGACAAGCTTGTAGTATGTCAGGTAAATATCGGTGCTGAGACTATCCAGATTGTAACAGGTGCTAAGAATGTTAAGGTAGGAGATGTTATCCCTGTAGTTCTTGATGGTGGTAAGGTTGCTGCTGCTCACGGTGATAACAATGAATACCCAGATGGTATTAAGATTAAGAAGGGTAAGCTTCGTGGTGTTGAGTCAAATGGTATGATGTGTGGTATCGAAGAGCTTGGCTCATCAAGAGATTTCTATCCAGAGGCACCAGAAGATGGAGTATATGTATTCCCAGAGGATTCAGGAGTTAAGCCTGGGGATGATGCAGTTGAAGCTCTTGGATTAAGAGATGCTGTTGTAGAGTACGAGATTACTTCAAACAGAGTGGATTGTTTCTCTATAATTGGTATGGCTAGAGAGGTTGCGGCTACCTTTGATAAGGAGTTTATTCCTCCAGTAGTTGAGGTTAAGGGCTCTGGTGGAAATGTAAATGATTATATTTCAGTTGAGGTAAAGGATCCAGACCTCTGCCCAAGATATGTGGCTAGAGTTGTTACAGACATAAAGATTGGACCATCACCTAAGTGGATGAGAGAAAGACTTGCAGCTCAGGGTATCCGTTCAATCAACAATTTGGTTGACATAACTAACTATGTTATGGAGGAGTATGGCCAGCCAATGCATGCCTTTGACCTTGATACAATCGCTGGTAATAAGATTGTTGTTAAGCGTGCAAAGGACGGTGACAAGTTCACAACTCTTGATGGTCAGGAGAGAACTCTTGACAGTGAAGTTCTTATGATTTGTGATGGCGAAAAGGAAGTTGCTATTGCAGGTATCATGGGTGGTGAAAACTCAATGGTAACTGACGATATAAAGACTCTTCTTTTTGAGGCAGCTTGTTTTGATGGAACTAATATCCGTCTTTCAACAAAGAGAATAGGTCTTTCTACAGATGCATCATCTAAGTTTGTTAAGGGTCTTGATCCAAATCTTGCCCTTGAGGCTATAAATAGAGCTTGTCAGCTTATTGAGGAGCTTGGCTGTGGTAAGGTAGTTGACGGTGTAGTTGATGCTTACGCAAATCCTGTAAATGATAAGGAACTACCATTTGAGCCAGAGAAGATGAATGCTCTTCTTGGTACTGATGTAAGTCCAGAGCAGATGCTTAAGTACTTTGACAAGCTTGGTCTCAAGTATGATGAGAAGACTAATATGCTTACAATTCCTACATTTAGACAGGACCTTAACTGTATGGCAGACCTTGCAGAGGAGGTTGCTCGTTTCTACGGATACGACAATATTCCTGTAACTCTTCCTCATGGAGAGTCTACTGCAGGTAAGAAGAGCTTTGCAGAGAGAATAAATGATGTGGCAAGAAATATTTGTGAGGCAAATGGTTTCTCGGGCGCTATGTGCTACTCATTCGAGAGTCCAAAGGTATTTGATAAGCTTCTTATACCAGCAGATTCATCTTATAGAAATGCAATAGAGATTATGAATCCACTTGGAGAGGATTTCTCAATTATGAGAACTATCTCTCTTAACGGACTTCTTACATCTCTTTCAACTAACTATAACAGAAAAAATAAAAACGCTAGACTTTATGAGCTTGCTAATGTATATATTCCAAAGGCACTTCCGCTTACAGAGCTTCCTGATGAAAAGATGAAGCTTACTATGGGAATGTACGGAGATGGAGATTTCTTCACACTTAAGGGTGTTGTAGAGGAAATGTTTGACAAGCTTGGTTTTGGAGCTACAGTTGAGTTTGAACCAACAACTGAGCATCCATTCCTTCACCCAGGTCGACAGGCTGTTATCAAGAAGGGTAACCTTGAGCTTGGATATATGGGTCAGCTTCACCCAGAGGTTGGTGACAACTACAAGATTAAGGCAGATGTAATCGTTGCAGTTATTGATATGGCTACAGTTACTATGCTTTCAACCTTTGATAGAAAGTATGAGGGTATTGCAAAGTTCCCTGGTATGACAAGAGACTTAAGCCTTGTAGTAGACAAGACAATCTTTGTAGGACAGATTGAAAAGGTAATAAAAAAATGTGGCGGAAAGCTTCTTGAGTCATACAAGCTCTTTGATGTATACGAGGGCGAGCAGGTTGCAGAGGGCAAGAAGTCAGTTGCATACACCATGACATTCAGAGCTAAGGATAGAACACTTGAGGATTCAGAAGTAAGCGCCATTATAGATAAAATCCTCAAAGAACTTGGAAAGCTCGGTATAGAAATAAGAGCGTAAACCAGCACGGAGAACAATATGAAATTATCGGATTTTAACTACCACCTCCCAGAAGAGCTTATTGCTCAGGACCCACTTCTTAAAAGAAGTGATTCCAGACTTATGGTTTTAAATAGGGAAACTGGTAGTATAGAACACAGAGCATTTCACAATATAATAGAGTATCTAAATCCGGGAGACTGTCTTGTAGTGAATGAGACAAAGGTACTTCCTGCAAGGCTTATTGGAGTTAAGGAAGGCACAGGCGCATCTATAGAGGTGTTGCTTCTTAAGAGAGTGGATGACAGGGTTTGGGAAACCTTGGTTAAACCGGGAAAGAAGGCCAGACCAGGAGCAAGAATATCCTTTGGTGGGGGTAAGCTTGTGGGTGAGGTCATGGACGTGGTAGAAGAGGGTAACCGACTTGTAAGATTTGAGTATGAAGGAATCTTTGAGGAGGTTTTAGACGAGCTTGGTCAGATGCCACTTCCACCATATATAACTCATGCCCTTGAGGATAAGAATAGATACCAGACTGTCTACGCCAAGCATACGGGTTCTGCGGCAGCACCTACAGCGGGACTTCATTTTACAGAAGAGCTTCTCGAGCAGATTGAGGAAAAGGGTGTCAAGATTGCTAGAGTTACTCTACATGTGGGACTTGGAACCTTTAGACCTGTCAAGGTGGAGAATATATTGGAGCATCATATGCACAGTGAGTTTTATATGATAGATGAGGATGCCGCAGAAATAATTAACACTACCAAGAAAAATGGTGGTAAGATTATATCTGTAGGAACAACTAGTACCAGAACGCTTGAATCAGTGGCAGATGAAAATGGATTGGTAAAACCTTGTAGCGGATGGACGGAGATATTTATATATCCGGGATATAAGTTTAAGATTGTGGACAAACTTATAACAAACTTCCATTTGCCAGAGTCTACACTTCTTATGTTGGTATCGGCACTCTATGATAGGGAGAAGATACTAGAGGCATATGAGGAAGCTGTAGAAGAAAAATATAGATTCTTTTCTTTTGGAGATGCCATGTTTATAATGTAACTAATATGCAATTTATAAAAATATAAAGTTAGGAGGAAAATTATATGAGAACATATAAGGAAGCATTAAAGATGTTCAAATTTAATTTTCCTTCTATTATTTTGTTTGAAATTGTATTTAAACTTCTTGCGGCAGCAGTGCTGGTACCATTTCTTTACACAGTAATCAATATGTCTGTTATGCTTGCGGATATAGAGTATCTTACTACAAGTACGCTTAAGGCATATCTTATGGCACCATCGACTTATGCCTTAGCTTTTATTGTGCTTCTTGTGGTATCGTTGTATCTTCTGATAGATATATCAGGACTTATATATGCTATGGAGGCATCACACAGGGAAGAAAAAATAAGTGTAATTGTTATACTGCTAAAGGGTGTTGCAAATGCTCTTAGGGTGATTAATCCAAGAAACTGGGGAGTGATGAGCTATGTGCTTTTTATATTGCCTATCACATCATCAGTAATGATTTCTGGTTCTATTACAACGGTGCAGATGCCAGATTTTTTGGAGCGATTTATAAGTGATAATGATTTTATAATCAATATATTGATTGCTATATATGTGGTTATTGCTATCATATCTGTTTTTAGAATTTTTTCGCTCAATTATTTTGCACTTTATAAGGTGGATTACAAAGAAGCCAAAAGATTGAGTAAGAACACAATTAAGCAGAACTTTTTCAAGATGCTTTTTGGGTTGCTTGTATGTAATATAGTTATAAATGCAGTGCTTTTTCTCTTGCAGGGAGCTTTGGCAACAGCTCTTGCTGGTGTACTTGGAAAAATTGTGTCTGCTAAAGCCTTTAGATTTATTTTTGAAGTAGGTGTACAGATAATTTGTCTTGTTCTGTACCTGATATTTTCAGTTACTGCAACCCCGCTTATCTACGCATTTATATGTCGTAGATTTTACGAGCTAGAAGGAGATGCAGGGTACGAGGAATTCTTAGAAGTAAAGGAAAAAAGAAATAAGAGAAAAAAGAAAGCTTTAACAGAGGAAGAAAGAAAAAGAAAAGACAAGGTTGCCTTTTTGGTATTTCTTGCCCTTGCCATTTTGTTAAATAGTATATATATTTATTTGGCGGTGAGTAATAGAGCAAATCTAAGTGTTCTTTATTCTACGAGAGTTTCTGTTACTGCTCATAGAGGAGATTCTATGAATGCTCCGGAAAATACTATGGCGGCGATTATTCTTGCTGATGAGAATCAGGCTGATGTGATAGAAATCGATGTAAGACAGACTGCAGATGGAGTTTTGGTGCTTATGCATGACGAAAACTTAAGTAGAACCACCGGCTATGATGGACGAGTGGGAAGGGTAGATTATGCACTACTTGAAACTCTGGATGCAGGAAGTTATTTTTCTGATATATATACGGGAGAACCTATACCGACACTAGAGGAGGCTTTGGAATATGGAGCCCAGCATAATATATTTTACAACATAGAGCTTAAACCTGCTTCTACGGACAAGGATTACGTACAGAGTGTGGTGAGTTTGATTGAAGAATATGATTATGTGGATGATTGCGTTGTATCGTCTATGGATTATGATTCTTTGGTGGAGCTTAAACAGATAAATGAGGATATAAAAACCGTAGTTATTCTATCCATAGTAGTGGGAGATGTAAGTGAGATGGAGTATGTAGATGGTTTTAGTATAAGACACAATTTTGTTACTGCCGGACTTGTAGAAAAAATTCATCAGGAAGGCAAGGATATATATGTATGGACTGTAAACTCTGAAGAGAAAATAAAAAATCTCCTACTTTTAGATGTGGACAGTATTATAACAGACAATCCATACAAGACGAAGGAGATAATATATAACGCAAACCAAAATATAATAACAGATTGGATTCAGCGATTAATAAATGAGTACTAGGGCTTTCCTAGTACTCATAATATTTTGTAATGAAGTTTGTAAGCTCTGTATAATCTTTTTTGTGAATGAGCTCTCTGGCCGAATGCATAGCAAGTATTGGTAAGCCCATATCAACGGATTTGATTGGCAGGTAAGAGGACATAAGAGGCCCAAGGGTCTGACCACCTGGCATGCCTGAACGATTAACCTGTTTTTGGAGCATGATGTTGTTTTCTCTGCAAAGAGCAGTTACAACAGCTCCAGCCTCACTATCAGTTACATATCTTTGGGAGGCACTGGTTTTAAGAACTATACCTTCTCCTAAGAGGATGTCGTTAGTTATATCACTCTTTTCTTGATAGTTTGGATGTGTAGCGTGAGCTACGTCTAAGGATATGTTAAAAGCCTTGCCATAATAATTTTTACTTGGAACAATTTTATCGATGATTTCCTTAAACAGTAAGGAGTCTGCTCCCTGCTTTGAACGGCTACCTATCTCTTCGTTATCAAAAAATGCACCTACTGCAATAGAATTTTTGATATTGCCGGAGGTAAGCCCCTTTAATATAGCTGTTACGGAAGAAAGGTTGTCTATTCTAGGTGAGCTTATAAACTCGTCGTTGAGACCAATAACAGTTGGTTCGTCACAGATATATAGATAAAGGTCATAATCTAAGATATCTGAAACTTCTATCTGAAGTTTATCCGCAATAAATTCCATGATAAATTTTGAGTTGGACATATCATCAGAAACAGGACAGCCAGTAATAGGAACTAATTCTTTCTGAATATCAATATCACCAGTTTTAGAGTCCTTTTTTAAATGCGGTGCCAAATTAGGAATAATAAAAATAGGTTTTTCGGAATCGATTAGATGGGTGCAAGGATTAAATATGTCCTCGCCTTTAGTTACCACCTTTCCCGCAAGACCAAGGGGCCTGTCAAACCAGGAAGAAACTATGAGACCACCATATGGTTCCACATTTGCCTGCATATATTTTTTCTTTACTATTTCAGGATTTGGTTTGAGTTTTAGCATAGGAAAATCTGTGTGGGAAGCAGCCATTCTAAGATTGCCGTCTTCCTTTCCAATAACGAAGGCGACTAGCATAGAAGAGTAAGGTGCCACCATATATTTACCGCCGGATGCAAGTTTCCAGTCTCTCTCCATAGCAAGTGTTTCAAATCCGTTTTTAGTAAGATAATTCATAGCTTCTTTTACTACGTGAAACTGAGTCTTGCCCTTGGATAATATATTATTTAATAATTCCATATAATCCTCCTATTAATATATATAAAAATAGTATGAACATTTTTTATTAGTGTATCACAGCAATGTTAAATTTACCATAGAGAAGTTTAGTGTAGCGATTTAAATTGTTAAAGTGAAAAAGCTTGATATATTTCAGGAAATGATATATTA
>JAGBBM010000021.1 GCA_017938485.1 Lachnospiraceae bacterium | reverse complement strand
GTGAAGAATACCATTGTTATAAAAAAGAGTTTGATTCATATATTAAGAGTATGGACTATGCATATGAACATTTGTTGGTGTACTTCGTATATGCATATGTTTTGGGAGGAGTATATGATTACAATATACAGGGGATGATTAAACTCTCTGTGATAAGCACTATGATTATAAAGGAAATGTGCTATGCCCATTGGCTTAAGAAAGATAAAAATCTTAGCATGGATGACTTGGTAAACTATGCGTATCTTTATTCAAGACAGGTGGAGCACTCAGATAACAACGTATTGTGTCTAGAGGGTATATTTACAGCTCATACATGTTTTCATTTTGAAAAGATTTATGGTATACTGTAAGTATTGTAGGGGGATGAAATTTTGGCAGAAGATAGCAGAAAAGTAACAATTGAAAAAAGTGAAATAGAGGCTAATTTATTCACCGCCAAGTGTCAAATCACTATGACATTGGTGATGCTTTTTACCCTTATACTCAATATACTTGACATTTTTATAATCGAAGACAGTCTTATGTACAAAGCTTTTTTTGGAAGTCTTTTGTGTATGATTTTAGCTTGTATAGTAGTTAAGTTTTATAACACAAGTCCAATTACTAAGTATATAATACTGTTTATTATGGTGGCGTTGGTAACGATTGTTGGTGTTTTTCTTACATATCACCTTATAATTATCTCTGCCTTGCCTATACTTTGTTCAGCACAGTATAAAAATAAACGATTCATATATTATTCTTATGGAATTACAGTTATCAGTACATTTTTGATAGTTATGCTGGGATATTTTTATGGACTTTGCGATGCCAATATGTACGCACTTACCAATACTATAGGTTCAGAGTATGTGGAAAGTGGTACTGGAAAATTATTGTTTGACAAAGTAAATGAAAATCCTTGGGGTACTTTGCCTCTTTACTATGCGTTCCCAAGATGCTTAGTACTATATTGTACTATACCTATGATTAAGCATATATCAACAGTTATAGCTGAGGATGCGCTTAGAGAGCGTAAGCTTAAGAAACTTAGTGAAACTGATAATATGACCCGTCTGTACAATAGAAACAAATACGATAGCATGCTTGAAAAGTACTATCCAGATGTGGAGAGTATAGGAGTTGTGTTCTGGGATGTAAATGGCTTGAAAAAAGTAAATGACACCATGGGGCATGAGTATGGAGATATCCTTATATCTAACATTGCTACAGTTGTGTCTGAGTACATGGGAGATGATTGTAGGGCTTATCGTATAGGTGGAGATGAGTTTGTAGTTATATTTGAGGATGCTACGGAAGATGTTTTAAAAGAGTATATAGACAAGTGTCAAAATGCTATAAAGATCAGAAATAACGCATCGAAGGTTAGGTTGTCTGCTGCTTGTGGTTATGCCCTTGGAGCAGGAAAAGATATTGTTCGGATCGTTTCAAAGGCTGATGCTAATATGTATGAGAACAAGCAAAAACAGAAACAACAGTAAAGTTAATACATATTATAGATGTAGAAAAAGAGGTTATTGCTAAGCAATAACCTCTTTTATATTATCTAACAATCTCATAGGGATTTTCATACCTCCGCGACCTATGCCCATCTTGATATTTGGCTTTATGATTCCGTGGAAGTCGGAGCCACCGGAAGTAAGGAGTCCAAGCTTAAGTGCCATAGAGCGAAGCTTGTCACTCTCGTACATGTTGTTGGAGGAGTGATATACCTCCACACCCTTAAGACCTAAGGTTTTAAGGTAAGTTAGTAGCTCTTCAATCTGTTTGTACCCAAAGTGATATAAGAGTGGATGAGCTAAAAAAGCACCCTTACTGTACTTGGTAAGTATATTCATGGCAGTTTCGCAACTTACCTGAGGCTTTGGCAGATAGTATTTGCAACCGATTCCGATATATTTTCTAAAAGCCACTTCTTTATCTTTGCAGATTCCTTCCTCCACCAAAACTCTTGCAAAATGCGCCCTGGTTATAACACTGTCCGGATTGCCGTGAAGAAGCTTTTCCATAGTTATATTTAAACCATCCTTTTGCATAAGCTCAATCATTTTAAGATTTCTGCCCTCTCTGGCTTCTTTTAGGAAACTGAGTTCCTTTTGTAAATCTGGATTTGTGTAATCTACAAAAAAACCGAGGATGTGAATTTCTCTGTTATTGTAGTAGCAGGATAATTCAATGCCAGGGATAACCTCCAAATCCTTATCTGAGGTATAATCTAAAATCTCTTTAATTCCATCAATTGTATCATGGTCTGTAAGGGCAATGGCCCTAAGTCCCATAGATATGGCTTCATCAGCAACTTCTCTCGGGGTGAGAGAACCGTCTGAAGCATTTGAATGTACGTGCAAATCTATTAAATCCATAACATATCCACCTCTTTAACAAACTAGACATATAATATCAGAAAAAACTCATAAAGACAATTATTGCTTGGATGTAAAATATTATCCCTTGACTTGGACAAAATAAGGAATAGAATTAGATATATATAATTAACGAGGTGATATAATGGAAAAACTTTTACAGTTGGATGAAAATATATTGCTGTGGATTCAGGACAATCTTAGGATTGATTTTCTTGACTGGATAATGAAAACTATAACCGGTTTGGGGGATGGAGGATTTATCTGGATTATTTTGACGGCACTCTTACTGTTATTTAGAAAAACCAGATTTGCTGGAGCCACATCTGCGCTGTCTATGATACTAACCCTTCTTGTAGTTAATCTTGGCATAAAAAATATTGTGGCAAGAACAAGACCCTATGAGGCTATAGAAGGTCTTGAGAGGATTATAGAGGCCCAAAGTGATTTCTCCTTTCCTTCGGGACATACAGCTCATTCCTTTGCCGTTGCTGTAGTTTTGTTTATGCTGTTGCCAAAAAAGTGGGGAATAACAACTCTTGTATTTGCATTTATAATGGGATTTACAAGGCTTTATGTAGGAGTTCATTATCCAACAGATGTAATCGGTGGAGCATTGATTGGAACAGTTATAGCCATAATAAGCCTTTGTATCACCAGATATATAAGGAATAAACTGTGGCCTGATAACCCCATGCAAAAGGATGAGAAAATTGACGAAATATGAGAAAAATTTCACAGATATTTCTTTTGCATAAATGTGGAAAATTAGTTATAATAGATATGGCTGATGTTGTATAATGTCAGTAATGATAAAATTAATTGTTTTTTTGATAAAAGGGGGATATTTTTATGACATACGAAGAGATAGTAGAGAAGGTAAGAGAGCGATTAAAGGATGTAGACACAAGCCAGGTGAACGGTCTTTTGGCTATTCAGATTAATGTAACTGGTGAGGGTGAAGGCGCATTTTATGTAGAGGTTAAGGATGGTGTGCTTTCCGTAGAACCATATGAGTACTATGACAGACAGGCTAAGATTACTATGAAGTCAAAGAACTTCCTTTCACTTATGGAAGGTAAGCTTGACCCTGTAGCTGCATTTACACTTGGAAAGCTTAAAATTGATGGAAGTATTGAAAAAGTATTAGAGTTTGGTAAATTACTTTAAGATAAGGAAAAGATATGGCTAAGTCAGAAAATCAAAAACTAAAGCTTATATATCTTATGGACAAGTTCCTAAAGGATACTGATGAGGAGCATGGTATAACTATGCAGGACATCTTATCCTATCTTGACAGTAACGACATAAAAGCTGAGAGAAAATCTATATATGATGATATAGAGACTTTGCGCTTTTATGGATTTGACATCATCATGGAAAAGAAGGATAGAAAAGCCTATTATAAGCTTGCTTCTAGAGATTTTGAACTTGCTGAATTGAAAGTACTAGTAGACTTGGTGCAGGTGTCTAAGTTTTTAACACCGAACAAAACCAATCAGCTTATAAAAAAGCTGGAGGCTCTTACAAGCAAATATGAGGCTGTAGAGCTTCAAAGACAGGTTCATGTAATTAATCGTGTCAAGAATCCTAATGAGAAGATATATCTTCTGGTGGATAAACTTCATGATGCCATACATAAGAGTGTACAGGTAGAATTTCAGTATGCTAACTGGAATCTAAAGAAAGAGCTGATGCCAAAGCATGATGGTAAGACTTATAAGGTAAGTCCTTGGGCTCTTACCTGGGATGATGAGAATTATTATCTTATCGGTTACGATGAGGAGGAAACCAAGATAAAACACTTTCGTGTAGATAAGATTCAAAGCCTTGAGGTTAAGGAAGAAGAAAGACACGGAAAGGAACTATTTGAAAAGTTTGACCCGGCAACCTACTCCAAAAAAACCTTTGGTATGTATGGAGGAGATGAAAAGAGAGTAAAACTTAAGGTGGATAATTCTTTGGTAGGTGTTATCATTGACCGATTTGGAACAGACATAATGATTATACCTGACAATGCTAACGATTGCTTCACTGTAAATGTAGATGTTGCTATAAGTAATCAGTTTATTGGCTGGCTTATAGGTTTGGGTGATGGGGTAGAGGTTATGGCCCCAGAGAGCCTAAGAAGTGATATAAAGGATATAGCACATAATATTATAAAAAAATATCAATAAAAGAGCGAAAAGCTTCCTGCACTATGCAGGAGGCTTTTTTTGTTGCGTTTTTCTATGGAAAGTGACGCTCAGGACAAAAAATGTGACGCTCAGGACAAAAATATGTAAAAATACTGGAGAATGTGATAAAATTACAAAAATAATGGGGTATTGTACATTTTTGCAAAGAAAGGGAAGATAAAAATGAGAAAACACAAAAGAAATTTGCGTAAAACTGGCATAATTGTAATGATTTTATTGATAGGGATATTGGGGATATGCATAAGTGGTGGAGCAATAGATTCTTATGCAGAGGAAACAGATTACGAATATGATGAGCTGGGAAGAGTCACGAAGGTGACTTATGAAGATGGTAGCTATGTGGAATATGAGTATGACAGTAACGGAAATATTATATCCACAAACTATGTGGAAAATGAAGATATAGACTCAGATGAAAATACAGGGACCACCAGTGAGGAAAATGAAAATACAGATAGTGATAATACTAGCCAAGAAATTGATCATGAAGAGATAGAAGATAGTGAAAATATCCAGAATGATACAGATAGTACGGATAATGAGGAAGATATCAAAAATGATGGAGAAAATACAGATACCGTAGAAGATATTCAGGATGATGTAGGATACACGGATAATGGAGAAGATAACCAGAATAATATAGGCAGTACTAGTAGTACAGATAATACAGATGATTCTGACAAGAAAGATACAGAGACAAAAGACAAAGAAAGAGGAAAGACAAGTAACATAATTGGGACACTTGCCATAGTTGCGGGAGTGTCTGTAGGAGCATTATCAACAATATTCATCATACTTTTATTACTTAAACGTAAGAAAGATGATGAAGAAAAAGAGGGGGAAAGTACAGATGAAAAGACGAATACAGAAGATAAAGAATAGAATAATCGTATATGGAGTAGTGACAGCTATGCTGTTGGCAGAGATTATGCCAGTGGGATATGTTTTACATGCTACAGAGACATCGCAGGAAACTGTAGAAGAAAACCAAGAACTTGATGTGGAAGAAACTGATGAGGCAACAACTACAGAAGAATCAACAGAAACAACACAAGAGATAAATCAGGTGGAAACTACGGAGGAGACAGTAGACTACTCTGTGAGTACTATGTCCGAGGAAGTGGTTTACGAGGATTTGAAGATAAAGGATGATTATACTCTTACATCAGACATGATTGTAGGGGATTTGAGTATGTATAGTAAAGTGACATTTGATTTAAATGGTCATGTGCTAAAAATTATGGGGGATGCAGATTTTTCCAATGGTGTAATTGAGTTTAATGGAGGCGAGCTTGATTGCTATGGTAATCTTTCGATTAATAAGGGCGCGGATATATATATGAATACTCTCAATGATTATCTTTTTGTTGAGGGTGATACAACATTTCAAGGTGATGTGTTTCTTACAGCAGGAACCATAGAAGCAAGGGGTGATTTTACTGCTAACTCAAAGTTTAAGGCATCAGAAAATCATAATGTGATTTTTTCGGGTGTTGATTTACAGAATATAAACCTTAATGAAAAAGGATACTTTAATAAAGTTGAATTGAAAAACTATAGTACTGAAGGAATATTCATATCGTATTCATTTAACTATGAGTCTTTGATAGATAATGGATGTATAGTTAATTATGCAGATTTAAGTGGTGAACGTGGATATACGCTAGAAGAAGATGTGACTATAGATGGTATGTATTACCTTTTGACAGACAAACTTGATTTAAATGGACATACAATGACTATAAATGGGGATTTGGTTCAGGGAGGAGGAACAATACATCTCAATGGTGGAAACCTCATAGTAAATGGTGATTATAGAGTACAGACAAGAAAAGAAAAAGATGGTGAATGTATATATGGTAAAAGTTTAGGTATTCTCATTATGGATAATGCGGATGACTATTTGTATATACAAGGGGATTATATAAATGAATCTTCTGTAGCACAAAGTGATAATTTAACTGATGGAATAATGGAAGTTAAAGGGAATATAACCATCAGTATGAAATATAATGAAAAAGTTTATATGCCGACAGATAATCATACCTTAGTTTTATCAGGAGATGCAGCACAGAATATAGTATTTAATGATGGAGATGGTGCGATAAAGTCAGATTATTATTGTACTAATTATTATGTTTCTAGAAACCATCTTTGTAATTTGGATATGCAAAATACCAGTGACGAGGGGATTTTATTTACCGAACCATTATATGTATCAGGAACAATAAAACAAAATGAAACCACTGTAAATGGGGAAATTGTTTTATCTGGAGAAAGTAGCTTTTATGAAGATAATTACTATGGTGATGTTTTTGTTTTCAATAGTTTAAATCTTGAGAAACCATTATGCATTGTAGGTGAGTTGTCTATATTAAATGATGTTTCTATTACAGGAGATTTGACTGTAGAAGGAGATGTAAAAAGTAACAAATTATTTAAAACATATTCGAATTCTGTTATACATCAACAAGGGACAATGATAGTAGAGGGTTCGTTAATTGCTGAGTACGTTAATTTATATATATACGATACAACTATTAAAATATTGGAGAATACAAAAATAGGTTCTCTAAATATGACTGGTGGAATTCTTGAATTACATGGGGATTTGACAGTAACAAGTAGTATTACTTGTGATGGTGCAAGTAAGTGTATTTTTAATGGTTCAGAATTGCAGAATATAGTTGGAACAGATAAAGGTACCTTTGGGATAGTAGAATTGCAAAACTATAGTGATGAGGGTATTGTGACAGATGGAATAATAAATTGTTCAAGCATTATAGGTAATGGGTGTAAACTTAGATATGATGACATTGAGGGAATATTTGGTTGGAAATTAAACCGAGACGAGAAATATGAAGGTAATCTTATATTGATAGGTGATAAGCTTGATTTAAATAATCACGAGTTAACTGTAACTGGGGATTTGATTCAATTATCTGGAGATGTGGATATAAATGGTGGAAAACTCAATGTGGAAGGTAGTTATATTCATTCATCAGGCACATTGGATATAAATAAGGGAACTGTCATAATAGAAAAAGACTATCGAATGCAGGTAAGAGAGGAGAAAGATAATAATTATACATATACCAATGGCACGGGCGTACTTGTGATGAATAATGCAGAAGATTATTTTTTGGTAAAAAAAGATTTTGTATATGTAAATAATAATTCTAATCAGATGAGCCTTAATGATGGAATATTAGAATTAAAAGGTGATTTTACAATCTTGGAGGGACTTGATTATCGCAATTGGTTTTCTGATTTTAGTCATTGTACTATATTGTCAGGTGAAGGAATACAGACCATATATACAGAAAATGGACTTGATTATTTTGGAAACCTATATATAAATAATAAAAGTGTTGATGGTGTATATATAAAATATAAATTTAGACCACTGTCTGTAAGAGGATGTTTAAATGATTATGATTCTAAAATAACTGGAGAAATAGGAATTAATACATATACTGAGTTGGCTGACAATGAATTTAGTGCAAGTTACAATGGCCCCCTTGACAAAAGATATGATTTACATATTTTAGGCGATTTATTTGGAAGTGGAAATATACATGGAGATATAATCGTAGATGGTAATGCAACAATTTCTAATGAAAGAATTTCTAACGCAACAATAACAGGTAACTTAACTGTAAAAGGAAACTGTAATATGAATTATAATAATAATTCATATATACGTTCTGGCGAAATAAAAGTCGCTGGAGATTTTACTGCTAATGAATATTTTAAGGCTATAGGCACAAACAAAGTAATATTAAATGGTAGTGGTTTGCAAACGATAACAATGGCAGAAGGAGCAAACTTCAATATAATTGAGCTACAAAATTACAGTGAAGAAGGTGTGTATTCAGAAACAACTTTTGCAAAAAATGAACTGATAAGAAATGGATGTAAACTTACCTATGGTGATTCTGATGGAGTTTTTGGTTGGGCTCTACAAGGAGATGAAACATGGGATGGTGATTTAATACTGCTAGATGATACCTTGAATCTTAATGGTCATAAACTGATTGTAACAGGAGATTTTATACAGATGTCGGGAACCGTAGATATAAATGCTGGAGAGCTATTTGTAGGTGGAGACTATCGAATGCAGAGTATGACTACGGAAAATGAGGAGACACTTTATGGTGTGTCTTCTAGCCGCCTTATTCTTAATGGTGAAGATGATGCAGTAAAGGTATGCGGTGACTTGATACTTCAATCTCAAATGGATAACTCAGGATGTATTACAAATGGTGTTATTGAGATACAGGGAAATATATATGTAGATAACACTTATAATGTAAATTCATTTTGCATGAGTGAAAATGCAATACTTACAATGAGTGGTAATAGTGCACAAAATATTACAACAGCAGATGAAAGTTTAAAATTAAATTTGGCAGGTTTTCAATATAAAAATACAAGTGGTGAGGTGATATCATTGCCTGATAATGTGTTGTTTGCCGGACACATTGTTATGGGTAATGGTTTATTTGGTGCACCTATTTATATTAACAGTTCTACAACTTTTGAGAATGATTACTATAAGGGTGATGTGTACATTGAAAAAGGTCTAGAGACAGACTATATGCTTATTGATGGCAATGTAACAGCACTAGGTGGTATATCTTCTGGTACGATTGAAATTAAGGGGAAATATATTGGGAAGAAGACAAACTATTCTTCACAAACAAGCAGGATAATTTTATCAGGAAATGAATATCAGACTATAAGCATGGAAGAAGGGGCAAAAATAAATATCCTGGAAATAAAAAATAGTAGTACTGCTGGTGTATACACAGAGGATTACATAGTATGCAGTGAGCTTATAGACGAAAATAACAAGCTTGTATGCGGAGCGGGAAATTATGAAACGGGATATAAGCTTACAGAAGATACAGTTATTTCAGGGGAGTATCTTTTGGGATATGGAACGCTTGATTTAAATGGATATACCCTTACGATAGAAGGAGATATGATACATGCGGGGGGAACCATAGACTTTAATGGTGGAACTATGATAGTAGATGGTAACTATAGTATGCATATAAGAAATCTTGACTTTGGTAAATATGTCTATAAAACCAGTGTGGGTATTCTTAACATGGATACGGAAAAAGACTATCTTTTAATAAATGGAGATGCATATTTTAAATGTGATAGTGAGTGTTTTGAGAAAATAACTAATGGTACGATTGAAGTAAAAGGAAACATTGACGGTAAAAATTCTACTAGAAGATTTACGACATACAATGACAATTTATTTGTTTTGTCAGGGGAACAATCACAGTCTATAATTGGAACATTTAAATTTGCAAATCTTAAATTAGACAATAAGGATACTGTAGAAATAAATTATAATTTATACGTAACTGGAACTCTAGAAGATAATTGTGGCAATATAACAGGAACTAACTATACGTATTTATCAAATGTTAACAACCTACATAATGGATATTATAGTGGTAATCTATACATTAATGGTAATACTTCCTTTGAACAGAATGTGCAGGTTGATAAATCCCTTTATATTAGTTCTAGTATAGATATGAATGGTTATGAGGCTACAGCAGATAGTGTAAATATAACCGGTAGTGTGGTTTTGAATGGTGGTCGAATAAACTGTAAAAATGATATGAAGATCACAAACAGTGGTGTTGTTACTATGACAAATCCAGAAGACTATGTCTGTGTGGGAGGTAAATTGATCATTGGTTCAAATAAAAGTGTAAAAAACACTTTTATGTCGGGGACTTTAGAGCTAAAGGGTGATTTTGAGGCTGGAAACAATGCAACAATTGTTTTTGGCGGTGACCACAAGACTATACTTGCTATAAAGAGAACTTCTACAGGAAGGGATTATATACAGAATATTTCTTTTGGAGATAATACCACAAGCAAGTTCAACACTCTTATATTGAAAAAAGAAGCGGAAAACTATGTTTTTTCTAGACCTTTGGAAGAAATGGCAAATGAGGTAGTGTATGATATTGTCAGTCGTGAGGCGATTAAAGAAATATCTGATATATTGTTGGTTTCGATAGAAGATAAAAAAGTAACTATTGAGTATACATATTCAGGTGATACATCGGTTGTACTTGCATACGAAATATATCGAAATGGTATCTATCTTGGTATGACAAATAAATGTCGTTATGATGATATGGATATAATGTCAGATACAGAATATATATATGAGGTATATCCGTTAGATGAATATGGGAATAGGGTAGAAAAATCACCAAGTCTTAAAGTTTTAACCTTGAAGGATGAAGAAAAACCATCAGTACCTGAAAAGGTGGCTGTCAAAGCGATAACAAGTTCTTCTGTTACAATAAGCTGGTTGCCTGCTGAGGATAACTGTGGCATAGAAGGATATGAGATATATAGGGATGGAGAACTGTATGGTGCATCAGTTACGTCCGAGTATAAGGACACAGATGCAAGTGTTGATAAGGCACACACATATTATGTTGTAGCGGTAGACATAAACGGGAATAAGTCTAATGTATCAGAGAGCATATCTGCGATGGGAAGTGCCCCACAGATAACTGATATATATCCTAAGGATGAGAGTGATATTGAAAATAAAAACACAAAGGTACAAGTATATTTTAAAAATCTGGGACATTCGGATTACACCGTGGATATTGAATATTATGATAGTTCTACAAAAACATGGTTTTATGTTGCATCAAAAGACCTTAAACCTGTTTTGTATAATGTGAGTACTTATTGCGTTTCCGTAGATTGGGATACCAGTATGCTAAATAATACGGAATATGACGTAAGATTTATTGTGAAGGATAATGATGGAGGACAGACTTCTCGTAAAGTCACATATTATTTGGATAAAATTCCACCATCTGCCCCAACGGAGCTTGAAACAGGTGCAAATAATGGTGTTGTTGAACTTCAATGGACAATATCAACATCTGCGGATTGTGTCGGTTATAAAATATACCGTAGAACAATAGGTGATGAGGCAGAATTTGAACTTATAGATGATGTAAAAAGTATCTATGGGGATAGATACAAGGATGTATCGGCAAATATTGGAGAAACATATGAATATTCAGTTACATCATATGATGAACAGGGGAATGAAAGTGATAAAACATCAAAAATTACTGCAACTTGTAACGAGGATACTGTATTGCCTATTATGAAGAGTGCAACTCCACAGGCAGGAAAGGTAAATGGAACAGTAAAAGTAGATGCAACTGCTTCAGATAATAGGAGTGTTTCTGCCATAAAATTCTCTTACAGAGCTGTCAATGAGTCAGAATGGGTAGAACTTGATACGGTTTTAACAGAGGAAAATTCTGCATCTTATAGATGGAATACCAAGAATTTGGCTGATGGTATATACTACATAAATATGGTAGCCGTAGACAGTTCAGGGAATGAATCTTCAACCTTATATACAAGAAGATATGAGGTTGATAATACAGGAGTTGAGAAGATAGAGATAACGGATGTTTCAAGTGGTGCAAGTTTTGCCCAGATAAGATGGAAAGATGTGTCAGATACTGATTTCGCTTATTTTCAGATAGAAAAGTGGAATGGAACACAATATGAAAAGGTAGATGAAGTAGAAAATGTATTGGGATATACTGCCCAAAATCTGAAACCAAATACAATATATTATTACAGAGTAGTTGGTTATGATAAATTGGGTAATCGTGGTATACCATCTGATTCGATTACTGTAAAGACAGAAGTGGATACAGTGTCTCCATCTATAACAAGAATTGACCCTGTGTCATCATACTACAGAGATATTCTTCCACTGTCAATGGCTGTATCTGACAATGGTGGGGTTTCGCGTGGTATATTCTATTATTCCTTTGACAAGGAAAACTATACTAAGATAGCAGAGGTACGACCAGGCTATTCAGGAAATAATGTAATAATAAGTTATAACTTGGATCTTTCTCAGTTTAGCGAAGGTAGTATATATATAAAATTTGAGGCTTATGATACATCGGGTAATAAGAGTAATCTTATGAGTGACGGAAATGAAATCGTATGCGAATATCGAATAGATAGAACTGCACCAACGCAAATTCAGAACTTTAATGCATATTCGGGTGATGGATATGTTGAGCTTACTTGGGACGAAGCACCTGAAAAGGATATTAAGTGCTATAAGATATATAGAGCAGAACTTGAAGATGGTATATATTCAGTGTTAAACGGGAATTGGCAGTCACTTAATTATTATGACACATCAATTGAAGCCGGCAGGTCTTATATGTACAAGATAGTTGCGGTGGATATAGCAGGTAATGTAAGCATAGACTCAAATGAGTGTATAGCTATGGCTGCAGTTGATACAACGGCCCCAGAGATACTAGGGTTATATCCATCTATGGATTATACAGTTGGAAAAAAGATTAGTGTACTTAGTCTTGCTACGGACAATTCATGTTTAGGCAAAATAGTTGTTGAATGCAAGGATTCGGACATAGGTGTGTGGGTAAGTATATGCGAAAAACAGATACGAGGAGAAGATTATTACTTATCTGAAGAGGTATCCTTTGAAAATATGTCAGAGGGAAAATATGATATCCGAGTATATGCAATTGATAAAGCTGGAAATCAGAGTGAATATTATGAGTCCAGTTTTTATCTGGATACAACAGCACCTACAAGTAGGATGGAAGTTGTATCACAAAATTTCTATACGGAAATACACTTTGATATTCCTGAGGATGAAGATTTTTCATATTTTGAGGTATACAGAAGAGAGGTTCTAAAGGAAGAAGATTTTGAAAGTATAGGAAAAACAAATAAATACACCTGTTATGATACAGATGTTACACCATATACACAATATGAATACAAGGCTTATGTCTACGACATAAATGGAAACTATTCTGTAACTAATAGTATGGCTGCATGTGCCACAGACCATGACACAGAAGCACCAGTGGCTGTATTACCACAAAGAATGTGTGTCATATCAGGAATGGGATTTTCGTTGGATGGTGGTGAGTGCTCCGATAATGTACGTATCGATTCTTTTGAATGGGATATGGGAAATGGAGATATTATATACGGAAGACAGCCAGAATATACTTACGAAATGCCTGGTACCTATGATGTTACGCTTACAGTAAGAGATGCTGAGGGTAATATAGGTACTGCAACCATGTCTGTTCAGGTGTTTGATGCAGATGGTACAGGAACGGTTAAGATAACTGTAACAGACAGAAATGGTACACCTATACCATACGCTTTTGTGTATTTGAATGATGGAGCAAGTGCAGAAAAATCATACAAGACAGACCAGTCGGGAAATGTTACTATATCAGCTCCAGAAGGAGAATATGAGATAGCTGCATATAAGAGTGGCTATACACCAAGTGATATGACCATACAAGTGAGTGGATATACAACAAACGAGTATAGGTTGGCAATAAATTCAGGAGAAATAGTTGTTGGTGATTTTAAGATTCACAAGATGGAACTACAAGAGATGATAGATGCAGGGGTTGATATATATGACCCTGCAAATATGAATAATTATGTTTTTGAAGCAACATTTTATTTTTCTGAAACTCCAATACCTGTTAAAACAGTGTACTATGGTGGCGGAGGTGGTATTGGAATCCCATCGTCAGGTGGTGCTGGTGGAGGTGGTATTGGTATAGATTATCAGGGTGGATTGAGTTTTGGTATGCCGGGACAAAACAGCAAGGTTACTATTTCACAGCTTGATTTAATAGAAGATGAAAAAGTAACTATAGGTGAATCTGTATCTGTACCTATTATGGCATATGTTCGAACTACCCAAAGTGTAAGCTGGCTTAAAGAAATGTATATGGTTGACCTTGGAATTATGAATATGGCGGACAGTAAGTATGTTATAGAAGATTCTACGGTAACTTTGAATCTTCCAGAAGGGTTGTCTCTGGCTGATATGACAGATGGTGGTAATTACATAACCTATAATTTGGGGAGTCTGGCAGGTCAGGAGAGCACGCAGGCTTCTTGGGTGGTTCGTGGAGATAAGCCAGGAGACTATAAGATAAGTGCGGATTTTAACGGAACCCTGTTACCTTTCGGTTGCGATGTTGATGTGAGATTTAATGCAGAACAAGAGATAAAGATTTCAGGATATCATGGACTGTATATAAATATAATGCCAGAGACAACTTCATATACTGGTGAAAACTATTATATACAGTTTGCTATAAGCAACAACACGGGAATGCCTCTGTATAATTTTCAGACTACAATAGGTTCGTATATGACAGAATCCATGTCTCAGGAAATATATGTAATAGACCCTGAAACAGGTGAGAAAGAGCTTTATGATTCTGTAGAAGGAAAGGTATACTCCTATGGGGAATTGTCTATGTGCTCTCAAACCGTAGTGATGAGGGACGATGATAGGATATATGTGCAGACCCTTGCACCGGGAGAAACTATATATGGAACTTATGTTACTACTGTTACTGGTACAGGAAATCCAGAGGAATGTTATTATGAACTGGAAGACCATATTGTTAAAACGATTGAGGGGGCTGAACTTGGAGTAACAGTGAATGTTAATCCAATATCCGGACATGTATCAAAACAGATAATAAAACCGGTAGAAGAAAAAACTTATTATGGTGACCCTGTAGATGTAACCACGGGAGCATATACCGATTACTATGAAGCTATATCTGTTATGGGGGATGGAGTGCTTTCCCTGGACCTTTTCTATGATTCAAGGATGACAGAAGTGGCAGGAGAGTTGGGATATGGTTGGAATCATAATTTTGAATCCTTTATAACTCGTGAGAATGGTCTTATCAGGTTTTATACATCACCAAGCACTTATGCTACATTTATTAATTCTGATTCTGTGAATGGTATATTATATGGTGAGGTAAATAATGGAGTGCTTGAACTTGCAGATATAAGTGATTATCAAGATGTAACCTACGAAAGTATTTCAACAGATATGTCAGGTTATATCCTTACGGAGCACACAGATGATACCTTTACTATGAAAACTCCGGGAGGTTATGTGTTCACTTATGATGCTCAGGGAAAACTCATAGGTATTAAGCATCCGGATGGAAGCAGTGTTAGTCTTACCCATACTGAAAATCAGACTATAGTAACTGAGACAAGGAGTGGAAATCGTCTTAAGTTAGATTATAGCCATGGTAAGCTAATATCCGTATCAGATGACACGGGAAGAAAGACGACTTTTACCTATAGTGAAGATAGGTTGGTTAAGATAATCAATCCTATGGGAGAATCCATACAATACGAGTATGATGAACAGGGGAGACTAATACGAGCATATAACCATAATGATATATGTTTTGTGGAGAATATCTATGACGAAGATGGTAGAGTAATCATACAGAAGGATGCTTACGGAGAGGAGATAAGCTTTTCATATGATGACAGCGACTCAGGTATGATAACTTATGCTACAGATGCCAAGGGCAACACTACTACTATAAAAAGTGATTATCGCTGTAAGATTTTATCTATAACCACATCAGATGGAGCATCGGAAAGTTATACCTATGACGAGGCGGGAAATAAGACCTCTGTAACAGATGTAGATGGAAATACCAGCTATTATACCTATGATGATATAGGAAGAGTAATAGGAATGGAAGATGACGACGAAAAGGTTACATATACCTATGATATATATGGTAACCTAATCAGCATATCAAGTGATAAAGGGGAGCAGGTGAACCTTACCTATGATGCATTAGGGAATATAACTTCTGTGTCAAATGGCGAAAAGACATTGTTCTATACCTATGATGAGGCAGGTGAGTTAGTCTCTGTTACCAGAGACGGTAAAGGAACTCAGTACTATAGCTACGATGAAGATGGACGGATAAGTTCTGTTACCAATGAGCTTGGTGCAACAGCCACCGTTACCTACGACAGCAGAGGTAATGCCATAAGTATGACTGATGCAGATGGTGCTGTAACAAGTTATGAGTATGACGACATGAACCGTGTTACGGCAATTATCTACCCTAACGGAGGAAGAGAAGAAAGAGACTACGATATCTATGGAAACGTTACAAGTATAAAAGATACTTTAGGTAATGTAACCACCTATACCTATGACAATATGGGCAGACAAACTGCAGTTACTTATGCTGACGGAAGTACCATAGGATATGAGTATGACAGCACAGGCAATGTAACTACAGTTACTTACCCTGATGACACTAAGGAGTATTATGAGTATAACTCTCAGGGGAAAGTAACAAAGATAACCCACGTAGACGGAAGCTACATCACCTACACCTATGATATAGCAGGAAGAATTACCTCATTAACGGATGAGACAGGATATACAACCACCTACACCTATGACGATACAGGAAAACTGGACATGATAGAGCTTCCTGACAGTCAGTTACTGGAACCGATATACAGCACAGAAAATGAAGTGGAAAATATTGTCCTTAACGGACAAGATGTGTTATCATACACCTATGATGATAGTGGTAACATGACATCAAGTACGGATGCCCTGGGCAGTGTAACTAACTATACTTACAACTGCTGGGGAGAACTGTTAAGTATCACAGATGCCTTAGGCAATACAACTGCATACAGCTATGACGGTGCAGGATGCTGCATAGGAGTAACATACCCTGACGGTTCAACTCACAGCATAAGCTACGATAAATCGGGAAGACCGGTAAAGGTGAGTACATATGTTACAGACATAATAACAGGAGAGACAAGAGAAATAAGTTCAAGTCTTACCTACGACCTTATGGGTAATGTAAGTTCATACAAGGATGAGATGGGCAACGTGACCAACTACCAGTACGATCTTATGAATCAGTTGATAAAAGTAACTGACGATGAGGGTAACATACAGGCAGAGTATACTTATGACTGCCTAGGTAGAGTTATAAGCGTAAGAGATAGCAGCGGTATAACCACAACCTATACTTACAATAAGTCAGGTCTTGTAGAAAAGATAGTACAGACAAGTTCTAGCGGAGCGACAAAGACCTACAGCTATACCTATGACACCATGGGAAGATTACTTACAGTTACAGACCCTACAGGAGTAACTACATCACAGAACTACGACGGGGAAGGAAACCTAAGAGAGATAGTCTACCCACAGGGAGGCGGAATAAGTTATACCTATGATGACTTAGGAAGGGTAACGGTAGAGACTTTATCTATAGGTACCAATAAGACAGTAAGCTACAGCGAGGAAGGGTTGCTTGAGACCTCTACCAATGGAAGAGGACAGGAGACTGCTTATACCTACGATCAGCTTGGAAGATTGGTTTCTTTTACTGACGAGGTGGGAACTGTAAGCTATACCTACGACAAGAACGGCAACCTTATCTCTACTACAGAAATAACTGTGGATGGAGAAACTCACGCTATAACTCGTACTTACGATTCTATGAACCGAGTAGCCACATACACCGACTACAATGGAAACACCATAAAGTACGGCTACGACGAGCTAGGTAACATAGTAAGCCTAACTTATCCAGGTGGTGAGATAGTACGCTACAGCTACTACGATAACGGACTTCTTGCAGCAGTAGTAGATGGAGAGGGATATAAAACCGCCTACACCTACGACAGCTCCGGCAGAGAGCTTACCATAACCAAGGCAGATGGAAGTGTAGAGACCAAGACCTATAACGACAAGGGCTATCTTGCAACAGTAACCCTTGAAGCAGCGGGGGAAGAAGTCTACAGTTATATCTACACCTATGATGACTGGGGTAACATAACAAACATAATCTATGAGAGCCAGAGTGAGGAAGAAACAGACTTAAGTACACTTACCTCCTCAACTATGACCTACGACGAAAGTAACAGGATGCTCACCTACAACGGAGAGGAAGTCCTCTACGACGAAGATGGAAACATGGTGTATGGACCTCTTGATGGAGAGATGGTAACCTTTACTTACGACTGTCGAAACCGACTTGTGCGGGCAGGAGATACAACTTATGAGTACGACGCAGAAGATGTACGAATCGCAGTAGAAACCTCAGAGTACAGGGAAGAGTATGTAACGGATAGCGTAACAACCCTGTCAAGAGTGTTAGAGGTAGAGAGAGTCTATAAGAACATAGGTGAAATACCTGCAACATCAAGTGTAGGAACAACAGTAGGTATAACAACCAAAGAATCAGAAGGTTCAACCTACTACTATGGTAACGGCTTAATCTATGAGAAAAACAGTACTTACGGACTAATGGTATACAACTATGACCATCTGGGAAGTACGAAACTAATAACAGACACAAACGGATGTGCCATAGCAGTATTCTCCTACGGAACATATGGAGAACTGCTTACAGATACAACTGAATATGATATAACTCTAAGATTCCTTTACAGCGGCGAATTAGGAGTAATAACAGACGATAACAGCTTATGCTATATGCGTTCCCGTTACTATAACCCTGAGATAAAACG
>JAGBBM010000020.1 GCA_017938485.1 Lachnospiraceae bacterium | reverse complement strand
TCTGCAATCGCTGTAGCTGATTCAACCATTTTAGGACAAAATTCTGTAAACAATTTGTTTTCCATGGCATAGTCTATTCCTTCTTTAGTAGATAAATCACAACCAAGCAACTCCTTACACATATACGAGCCATGTTTAGCTTTAAACTCATTCATAAATCTGTCAGATACTTCATTAGTCTTCATTCGGCTTTCCATATCAGCCTCATCTGACTGGCCATATTTTAATCCCAGAGCCATCAGGGCACCAGTACAGGCTCCACAAACTTCTCCTCTTCTCATTCCACTACCAAAGCAAGCACTAATCTTTAAGGCCTGCTCTTCCGTAATTCCTAATTCTTCTGCAAATGTTGCAAACACAGCTTGTGAACAATGGAATTTTCTCGCAAATAATTCATTAGCTTTTTCAATATGATTCATAGTGTTTCCCCTCTTTCCCTTAATCCAAATGTATCTTCAAGGTCATCTCTCAAATTCTACTTTTAGTTGCAAAACTCTCTTCTCTATCTCCTTAATTACAGTCACAAACTCCTCATCCGACTTTCCTGTAGGATCTTCCATTCCCCAGTTATCATCAAAAGGTCTACCCACATATGGACAAGTTACGTTACACCCCATAGATATAGCTACATCTGGCTTAGGTATGTCAGTAATAAGCTTTGAATACTGGGTTTTCTCCATATCTATGCCATATAACTCTTTCATAATGCGAACTGCATCCTGATTAATCTGTGGTTTGGTCTCAGTTCCTGCAGAATAGCTTTCAAATACATCCCCTGCCAGGTACTTTCCTAATGCCTCAGCAATCTGGCTTCTACAGGAATTATGCACGCATACAAATGCTACTTTTTTCTTAGAAAATTTGTAAAATGGGCATCTATTCTTAATGCACTGTTGATTTTCTGAGCTAAATTCACAGACAATATCACTATTTTCCAACGTAACACCATAATTTTTATTTATGTATTTAATTGCCTCTTGAAAACTAAGGTATGCATCCCTCTTACAGCATCTAGGACCTCCTACATCAGCAAGCTTAGATAATGCCTTAGATGTAAAATGCATATGCTTGCCCCATGTGTCATCTGTTGTCAGTGGCCCTGTCCCATCTATAATAGAAAGTGCTGCTCCCATAGATGTCACTGCTCCACACACGCCCCACATTCCACAGGTGGCTCCCGGCATAGAAAGACCTCTTTTCATCAACTCCTCCAAAGCACTTGGTAAATCTATATTTCCTCCTGCATTATAAAATGCAGTAAGAAGTGCTGCTCCATCTAAAATATGATGTTCTGGACCATGAATTCTTATATAATCCTTTGCTGCTATGATCTTAAGTATATCTATAGGATTCTTGCTATCTATAGATAAACACTCTTCTATTATCTTTTTTCCACGTTCTTCTAATGTATAGTCCATCTTTATGCCTCGTTACTTTCATAATACTTACTTAAAAAAATACTTATCTAAAATATAATTACCATCAAATATAGTCCTAGTAACATGCAAACTATAGCTAATACTACCGTAATAATATAATCATACCATTTCAATGCATCTATCTTCTTTTTGCCTAACATGATAAATATAACTAGCAAAATACAATAAATTATAATTCCAATCCAAAACATTATATCAAATGTTCCATCACTAGAACCGCTATCCCATCCAAATGGAGCATCCATTAATGTAAAGTAATGCCACAGGAAAGAATAGATTATTGTAAAAATTATCTCTGTGATATAGTAAGTTATTTTTTTCATCCCATATACCTCCATAAAATAACTTAATCATTTCGCAACAACTAACATCATTATACAAAAATCCTTATATTAACACAATAAAAAAGATGCCTCAAAATATTGAGGCATCTTCTAACTATAATCACACTTTTTTAATTGGATGTCTAATCACAGTCTTCCACTTATCTGCAGGCACCTTTCTTGCATCAGACATATAAATCTCATGATGAAGGCGTTTGTTATTTATATCATTTACATATCCTTTTTCCTGTAAATATGCATCCATAAGAGCAACACTTTCTGGCTCGTCATCAAAAGAGCCATGATGCATTATCTGAACACAAAGACCTTCATCAACAGTCAGAAACTCTGCTATAGAGCAATCTATTTTCTTCTTTCTTGTAGCTGTTTCAACCGCCCAGGCAAAATCCTTCTTAGTTACAAAATCAGGTAATCGGATAACAGATATCCACTTAAAGCTATCTTTATTACCATATTCTACACCTGTCACTCCATCTTGCCACCAGAAGCCCTCAAGGGGTGGAACAACATATTCAAAGAAGCCTTCTATCTTATAATCTGTCTTATAACTCATCTTAAGTGTATACGCCACTGCATATAATACGCTAATTGCATTTTGATAAGCTCCACCTTCCTCATTCGGATTCCCCTCACCGCGAACAGCTATATAATTTGCCTTTGAAACAGTTACTATTTCAGGCTTGTTCTTAGGCATATAAAATTCCTTGTATTCTTTCTTAAAATCAAAGGCCATACTTTTCTCCCATAAATCATATTTCTATGTTAATTATCATCTGCACATCTCATTACACAGACAATGTACCATCAAGCACCATAGGTTCAACCTTATCCTTAATCAGCTCCATCACATCTGGTACTCTCGGTTTAAAGTAGGAACCAATTACTACAACCAGCTCCTCCTTAGAATTCACATATATAGCATTTCCGCCATCCCCAAGTGCTGCAAATGAGCACTCTTCTTCATCTATAATCCACCAGAGCAAGCCATACTTGAGATTTAACTTTTCCCATCTACTCTGTATCTTAGTACTTTCTGTAATCCATTCCTTAGAAACTATCTGTGTACCATTCCAACAACCACCATTAAGATAAAGCTTACCAAGCTTAATCATATCCTTAGGAGTAATAGCTAGACCAAAGCCTGCGGTATGAACACCTGTAGGTCCTTTTACCCAACCGTGTACAGTCTTGCTCTTATAAAACTCCATTTGTTCTTCCTTATTGGTAAATATAATATCTCCCGGAATATTAATCTCTAGAGGCTCAAACAAATATTTTCTTGCAAAGTCAAGAACTGACATTCCTGTTGAATTCACTAAAATTCCAGCAAATATATCTGGTCCAATAAGGGGTGTATATCTAAATTCACCGATTTTTCCTTTGCCACCTAGTAGGTCAAGGGATGCCTTAACCCAATCTCCACTGGTAAAATATTTGGTATATGGTGCAAATTTGTACTTGTAAGGAGCTGTCATTGTAAGTAAATCACGGAGGGTTATCTGTTGTATAGTTTTCTCCCCACGCTTTATAGTGTAATCAGGAAAGAACTCCAATACCTTTTGGTCAATGTTCTTTATATATCCCTTATCTATAGCGATACCTATCAATATGGATATGACGCTCTTCGTCACTGAAAACACATGAAAAGGGCTTTCTATGTCACATCCCTGATTATAGTACTGATAAACTATTTCATCATCACGAGACACAACTAAAGCCCCCATATTTCCGTATTTTTCTTTAAGCATCCTTTCAAATTCCACCTTGTTCATATTAAATCCTCCATTTCTTTAAATGGGTTCAATAGGAACATAGATATCAACTTTAATAAGACCTTCTTTGTCCTCCTTCGGATTATTGAGATACACCTCATAAGGACAGGCATTTCTTGGCACATATCCACTCATCATAAGCCAGTTACGATACATATGATCCCAAGCATCCTCAAATTGTCCTGGTTTTATCTCATAATGACCTACAGCGTATAGACCACCTGTAAGCTTAGTAACGCCAAGCTTGCCCTCTTCCTTTACACTACATCCATCTGGCACAGTAAGGCAAAGGCTGGTACGAAAATGCTTCTCATCTCCAAATTCAGGATTGTCGTGGTACATAACAAGAAACTGATTTTCTCCCTGACGAAGTAAACCTTGCTTATGAGCAAGTCTAAATAGCTCCTGCATCCATTTTGCGAAAATTCGTCCTAAGGACTTATATGTACCCACATGTCTAATATAAACCAAATCCTTGGATTCAATATTCTCAATTCGTACTTCCCCTGTGTTTGGAAATGGTTCCTCAACCCATTTTTTCTTCTTTTCACTTTTATTGTACTCAGAAAGAAATAGGTTTTCTTTGCAATTCGTGCTATATTTTTTACGATATGCCAATGGACTCAAACCATAATATGTCTTGAAAGCTCTTGAAAATATAGCTGAATCACCAAATCCAAGCTCATATGCCACATCTGTCATATTTCTATCTTGCCTATGGGCTAATATGAACAAGGCATTCTCCATACGAACTCGGTTCACATATTGAAGAAGTGACTCATCCATAACACTTTTGAATATACGATTAAAATGATATTTAGAGAAACCTGCTACACTTGAAAGTTCTTCTGTAGTCATATTCTTTCCGTAATTTTGCTCTATATAATCTTGTACCTTTTGAATACGAGAAACGTATTCATCATTGTATTTTTCTGACATGATTTATTCACCTAAAATTCCTTCATATACCTTACATCACAGCAAAAATGTCCTGTCTCAAGCAAAGGCTTATCCACCCTATAAAAACCATACTTCTCGTAAAATTTTTGTGCTCTAGTCATATTATCTAAGGTTTCGAGGTAACATTTCTTGTAGTAATTCCTTGCATATTTCAAGGCAACATCCATTAATCTTGCCGCTACACCTAATCCTCTAACCTCAGAAAGACAATACATCTTCTGTAACTCACACACCTCAGAAATACCTTCAAGCTCTCCTATGCCCACACCAGCAACTACATTATCTTCCTTATCTACTGCCACCCAATATGAGTTACCTGCTTTATTATATATTTCTGAAAATCTTCCTAGATTCGGGTCAGCCCATGCTGTACCTTCATGATTACCACCATATTCTATAAGACAGGAGCGAATTATCTCTTCTACTTGGTTATTATCTTTTGGCTCGATTAATCTAATGTGATATATATCATCAATATAATTTGTAGAAACCCTATACACTTCCTTATATAATTTCTCTTTAATCATATTGAATTCTTCAATATCCAAGCTACCCTCTGTGGCCATTATTCTAAGTGGGATAGGATTTCTCCCTTTTGATATAGCAGGCTGAATGTACTGATAATCATTGTAGGCAAATCCATTTCTCTCATAAAACCCTATTCTCTTTTTAGCCATATCTGTATATGGCAACTCCACCTCAAGACAGATTCTTCCCTTTACCAAGTCACGGATATCCTGTAGCATCTTTGACCCAAGTCCAGCATTTCTATATTTTTCATCTACCGCAAAATGTTCAATAAATGTCAGAGTCTCAAACTGCCAAATCGCCATAAAGCCCTGAACATCTGCTGAATCCTCTGGCTTTGCAACATATATACAGTAATTAGGATTATTAAGCAATTCCTTTTGTTCCTCATAAGGTCTATGCTCGTCAGGAGGAAAGCTATCTTCCATTATTTTATATATTTTATCGAAATCTGTTATTTTAAGTTTTTTTAACATAGAATATCATCCCATCAATTAAATAATTAAAAACATTAATAAAAATTATAAACTAAATAATTTAAACGAACAAGCATAACACCATATAAAATATATATAAATTTTAATATTGTTAACTTATTGACAAAGTAAATAACCTATATTAATATTGTCTAAAAGAAACGAAGTTTACCACCGTACAGCTTATTGCTCAAGCGGCTTGCTCGTTTCTTTTTTTATTCTTACAAAATCGTATAAATACAATTTATCGTCTTTATCACATCTAACAAGCATCCTTGCCTTAAAAACATTATATCTTATCAATTCTCCACATTCATCATAAACAGGAATACCAAATCTCGTATCATATCTGTACCATCCGTTTTTCGCTTTTGATTTATGTTTATTCTCATAATCCTGGGATTCCAATTTATTATTAGCTATTTTGACTAATTCTTTAACAGCCGACGCTATATTGGCTTTTGCCTTTTCGTTTGCACCCTTTAAATTTTTTGTATCAATAGAATGTGAAAATTCATCAGGGAAATCCGTTCCAATATATACTTTCTCTGCAGTTTCAATAATTTCAACGGATTGTCCAATATATTTTTTTAAATATTCCTCCACATCATGCCAATTAATCAGACGGCGAGATTTAAATATAATATCATTGATTAATACTATATTATTACAATCTGCATCTTGAACAACATTCACCTTTTTGTTCATAAACACCTCCGTATTAAATTAATAAAAAAAGAATTCTTGATTGAACAATCAAAATAAAAAAATTCAGACATACGACGAACGTCGCACATCTGAATTATAACATCTACATATACTATTTTCAATACAGGTATTATAACAACTCCCTAAGCTTTTCTACATCCTCTGGCTTGGTTGACCAGCTTGTGGCAAATCTAACAACTGTATGATTCTCATCATATTTTTCCCAGAAGCTAACCTTAAGTTCCTTCTTGAGCTCACCCAGTTTACTATCCTCAAGTATGACAAACTGCTGATTAGTAGGGGAATCAATGAAAAATCTGCATCCCTTTTCCATAAGAACTTTCTTAAGCTCCTCCGCCATTTCTATAGCGTGTCTGCTTATGTTAAAATACAAATCGTCTGTAAATAAAGTGTCAAACTGTACACCTATAAGTCTTCCCTTTGCAAGAAGTGCTCCATGCTGTTTAATCATAGTCATAAAATGCTTTGGAGCATTATTCTTTGTAAATACAACAGCTTCACCACATAAAGCACCAACCTTTGTACCACCGATATAAAACACATCACAATAGGTAGCTATGTCAGCTAAAGTAACATCCGTATCATAGCTCATAAGACCATAACCAAGTCTTGCACCATCCATATAAAGAGGAATCTTATACTGCTTGCATATATTAGATAATCCTTCTAGCTCAGCTTTGCTGTACAAGGTTCCATACTCAGTTGGATGAGAAATATATACCATACCAGGAAATACCATATGTTCGTGGTTCTCATCACTGTAGAAAGCCCCAAGGTACTTTTCAAGTTCCTCATGCTTTATCTTTCCCATTTCTTCACCTATGGTTAAAACCTTATGTCCTGTATACTCAATTGCACCTGCCTCATGAGCACTTACGTGACCTGTAGTAGCTGCCACAACTGCTTCATAATCCGCAAGCATAGTTGAAATAACTATAGAATTAGTCTGTGTTCCGCCAGCAAGAAAATACACATCTGCCTCAGGGCACTTGCAGGCTTCTTTAATCTTAGCCTTGGCACTCTCTGAATACTTATCAAAACCATATGTAGAAACAATTTCTTCGTTTGTTTCTAAAAATCTCTTTAATATAGCTGGATGTGCTCCGTTTGTATAATCACTTTCAAATGAAATCATATTTTCCTCCAATTATTATATAAACATAGACAAATTATAGCATTGTATACCTTATATTTACAACAAAAAGGATGAATTCATATGATAAATACAAATTCATCCTTAAAATTGCCTATTATTCCATAAGAGTATAATTTACACTTCCGTTATTTATGTTTTCTTCGTTTTTATCTGAGTAAAATTTTATTTCTGTTATCTCATCAGTTTCTACTGTCCAACGAATTCTATATCCATTTCCAGCTTCATCCAATATCATAAAGTAGCAAAAATCTGTTTGAACCTGCTCCATAAATGAATTGAATCCACTATATATCTTCACAGTATCTGCATCTAAATCAAGCTTACTCTCTATATAGTTTACTACAGTATCCATACCCTGTGGAACTCTAGCAAGTGCATCCTCATAACTAAGTGAATTATTAGGTGCTGTAACATAACCATTATGGTTAATGCTTATCAACTGCCTATTATCTCCACATATAACAAGATGATATCCTTCATCTACAGGACCATTCTTTTCAAATATAACCTCATATATAACCTGATATTCTGGGTATTTATCATCCTTCAACTCTCCTTCTATTTGAGTCACAGAAAATTCCCAGCTATCATCTATATCCACATCAAAGTACTTCTTAACCATCTCTTTTGAGAAATCACCGGTTTCACTTATATCCATGGTTGTAACTGTATTATCCTCATCCGCCACAATATCCATAGTATATCTAGTCTTTTCGTCATAATCAATTAGCTGCAAAAGCTGCTCGTCTGTCATCTCATCCTTTGGCAAATGAACCTTTCCATCTTCCTTTACAACAGCTAATTCATCATCTCCAACATCTGCTACAGTTTCAACAATAGCTATAGTTTCTGCCGGAAATCTACCCTTTTTGTACTCTTCCTGTAAAACCAATATACGTTCAACTTCTGTATCAGTAAAATCTCTTGTATATATCTCTGCATCAGCGCCTAATATATTCATCTCCATATAGTCATTTTTCTCTTCCTCAGACATATTTTGCAAACGCTCATCTACGGCTGATATTGCTGCATGTACTCCTAAACCACTAATACATATACAAAAAACTGCTAAACAGGTAGCTAAAACCTTTGAATATCTAAAAAGCTTATCACTTGTACGTCTACCCTTTTTACAATTTTCTAATATATTCATCTTCATCTCTTCTGACATAGTCAAATTCGAAATGATTGGGTTATTAATTCTATCATTATGACTCATAATAGTTCCTCCTTGTTTAAAGAATCTCCTTCAGTTTCTTTCTTGCTCTTTCTAATCTTTTCTTGCAAGCAGCCTCAGATATACCGAGCATATCCGCTGTTTCTTTTACGGAATATCCCTCTATATAGTATAAGACCACAACACTTCTTAGCTTATAATCAAGCTCCCATATCACCTCTAATTGAGCTTTCTGTGATGGTGTTGCTTCTGTTGAGTCCACAAGCAATTCTTCCACCTCATCTAGTGGAACACAGCTATGTTTCTTGTGAAATCTCAAAAAATCCTTGCATTTATTCTGAGCTACTTTAATAAGCCAAGCTTTCTTATGCTCCTCATTATTAAATTTTGGATGTTTTCTCATATACTGAATAAATGTTTCCTGAATAACATCTCCCACATCCTGTTCATTTTTCAGTATAAGAAAGCATATTCTAAAGAGAAAATCACTATATTCAAGTATAGTTTTTTCCAAATCTGTGTTTCTTGCTTTGTTGCTCATTTTGTTCTCCTTCGCTTTTTATGAAGTGTTCTACATGTATTGTCCTTCATAAATAACACGATACATATCCTAAAAAAGTGACATAATAATAAAAAATTATAACATAAAAAAATGCCTACACAAGTGCAGGCATTTTTTATTACTCTTCTATTATCTCATCATATTCAATATCTTCATATTCTTCATATCCTATCTCTTCCACTGGTTCAGAACCGGAAGCTGTATCAAATCCGAAGAATAATCGCGCCAATATTATGGAAATAACAATGAAGATAGCTGGTATAAGTAATATTAAACATATAACCTTAATAATCTTTTTTGTCCTTCTATTCTTAATAACAAGCTGCTCATTAATACGTGATAGTTGCTCAGCTATCTCATTTCTACTTTCTTCTGTCTCGATTTTTGCTCCAAGCAATTGACTCACATCAACCTCAAGTACCTCTGCAATCTTCTGTAAAGAATCTGCATCTGGAACAGAAAGTCCCTTTTCCCACTTAGACACTGTCTGACGAACTACGTTGACCTTTGTGGCAAGTTCCTCCTGAGTAAATCCTTTACTTTTTCTAAGCTCTCTTAAATTTTCATTAAACATATTCAATTTACCTCCTAAATGTGATTTGGTAAGCAAATCATATTGCAAAATGCCCCGTTGCCACAAGCAACGCAAGTTAACATTGGCTGTTTTTCAAGGTTTTTTACAAAATTTTCTCCATACCAACCTTCTGCGGTACCAATCCACATTTCTCATAAAATTTCATAGCACTTTCATTGCAGGACCACACATTTAAAGTAATATTGTAACATTTTTCAGTTTTTGCGAACTCCACAACATAATCATACAGGGTCTTGCCAATATGCATACCTCTCTTATCCTCGTCTACGCACAAGTCATCTATGTACAATGTCTTAATATCTGTAAGAATATTGTTGTTTATATGTTGCTGAAACACACAAAATGCATACCCAAGAACTTCCTCATTCTCATCTACTGCTACAAATATTGGTTTAGTATCATCTTCAATGATATTGGCTAACTCCTCATCAGTATATTTCTTTACATTTGCCTTAAACAAATCCGGTCTTCCATTATGGTGTACCATAAGTACTTGATTCAACAATTTATTTATACCTGGCATATCTGAAATTAACGCTCTTCTGATGTTCATATTATTTCTCCTTTATGCATTTTCGAACTTGTGTTCTGTGTCATTCTATGATATAATAATACCAGTAGCGTACATGCTACTGGCAATCGTGTTACAGGGTGGTTGACCTTCATTCTCACAGAATGGAGGTGATGCTTATGAAGAACTTTAATTTCAGAGACTTAATGTCCTTTGGAATGTTCCTTATAGCCTTACTGACATTTATGTACCATATATGTCACTAACATAAAAAACCTTCCCTGTACTTTGACCAGATAGGGAAGGTTTTTTCTTTACCCAGGTCAACCACTCTGTGGCGATTGCCCTTTTATAATTATATTATATCAAAGATTTGTTAAATTACAATTAAAAAATAAGTATTTATACATTTCATCCCAAACTTTATCCATAAATCCTGCTCAACCATTCCAATAACTCTCTCATATATCTTTCTTGTGGAGTAATAACATTTATGCCCACCTTAGGATACAGTCTAACAAAGCATTCAAGCATCTCAGTCAAATTATCCTTGGATTTCATATAATCACTGATTATGTACTCATCATTCTTTTCGAACCTACGAAGCAATATTACTTTGATAAATATTCAACCGCGAATATGACTCCAACACCAATCAATACACTTCCCAACATATATGATAGAGCTATTAAGGGATTTCCTGCTTTTATTAACTCTACCGTTTCCAATGCAAAAGTTGAAAATGTGGTAAAGCCGCCACATACACCAACTTTTAAAAATAATATCAATTGAGGATTTAAGTTATTGTTTTTTACTACTGCAACAGTAATTACCCCAATTGCTACACAACCTATTATATTTATTAAAAAAGTTTTTATAGGGAACTCCGTCACTTCGCTTATTGGAATCAATCCTATCAAATATCTGCAAACAGCTCCAATAAATCCACCCAAACCTACAGCTAAAACATTTAGCATCTATTTATCCTCCCTAGTTTCTTATCTATTCAACCATTGCTCCTTTGTCATATAACTGGTATGCCCTACTCTTATTTCATTCATCAATGGTACCGGTACCTCATCACAGGTATGATGATAAACAAAACCTACCTTTTCCTGTACTCGTTTAGACTTATTATTACCATCATAATAACCACACCAAATAGTAGTCATTCCAAGACTTTCAAATCCATGTCGAATGAGCTTTCTTGCAGCTTCCGGCACATAGCCTCTTCCCCAAAATGGTTTCCCAATCCAATATCCCAGTTCACACTCATCGTCTTTTTCTGTCATATCTGTGTGCCCATTTAATTTAAGTTCAATTGCTCCAATAGCCTTATCAGTGCCCTTTTCACATATGGCATAACATTGGGCACCATTAAAAACATTTTTTATTATATCTAAGCTTTCATCCACACTTTTATGTGGAGGCCACCCTGCGATTGGTCCAATAGCGGGATCCTTTGCATATTCATACAAACTTTCTGCATCTGATTCCACCCAAGGACGAAGTATCAATCTATCTGTTTCTAGTATCATAATCAATCCCTGCCTTCCTTGCCTGACTACATAAATCCTTTGTCTTCAAATTATATAACTTGCCCTCTTTAATAAAATGTGTCCCACACTGTCTAAATTCGAATGATACATTTTTTCTAACACATTGCTCTCTAATGTTAAGTACCCAAGAATAGTCCAGTGGTCTAGCCTTATAATCTGACTCACCACCCACTACTACAAGTTCTATATCATCAAGATACTTTTCTATATCAATCATTTCAAGCAATGGTTGAGCCGTTATGCACTTATGCTTTATAGGCAAATTCTTAAATATCTCAAGCCTATAATCTGCGTTCTTTTGATTTTCAATGGTGCAACATACAACTACATTGTCATATCCATGCCCCCAGTCATCTGGAATAGCTTTCATAAATCTATCAATTCTTTTAGTGAGAAATAAGAATGTACAGTCCTGTCTTTCCTTAATCATCCTCCAACAATCATCCCGCCATTCATCAGCATCCTCAATTAGAAAATCTGTAGAAAATCCTGTGTACACTAGCCCTGATTTCATTTTATAGCTTCCATTTTTCAGTTTCTGAAGTGGCCTATCAAAGTCTTTTGTCTTTACTATATGGCTGGTATCAATGCCTCGTTTAGCATCTCCTTTATGTATATAGCAGTGCAAGCAGCCTTCACTACACCTTTTACAGCCCCTCCACGGATTCCATGAATACATATTTCATTCCTCCAGAAATATAAACTCATCATTATGAGCATAACTTACAATCAAACTACGTTAATCATACCACATATACTCCACCAACACAAAGAAAAAGAGAGCCATTAAATGACTCTCTTTTTCCACCTATTTAAATTATTGTGGCATAGCCAAATAGAATCCCTGTAAATAATCCACCTGGGTTTTTGTTCTAAGATATGTAAACTGCTCCTCAGTCTCTACACCTTCCACAACTACTTTTATTCCTCTTTTATGAAAGTGTTCAACAAGCTCATTAATATTTTCCTGTTTTTCCTTATCGATATCAACATCAACTATCATTGAACGGTCAAACTTAACATAATGTGGCAAGAAGAAATCAACTGCTGAAATATCGTTATTTCCTGTGGAGTAATCATCTAAAGAAACCTTCATCTCATGACCACTAATTTCATCTTTCTTTTCCGCCCACTTATACTTATTGAGCTCTGTGTACTCTAACATTTCTATAATAAGCCTTCCATCCATTTCAGGAAAGGAATCAAAATACAATTTTATTTGTCCGGGATTCAGCACTTCACTTGGGAAAGAATTCAAACACAAATCCTCACTGTATCCACGCTTCTTATATTCAATAGTAGCCCCAAAGCATGTGGCAAGTTCTATAACATGCAATTTCCCCTCTTGTTGATATTCATCAATCAGAGTAAGTGGAGTCTTTCCCTTTGGTCGCATAAGAGCTTCATAAGCTGAAATCTCCATATTTTGAGTATCATAAATAGGCTGGAATACAAAATCAACTTCCAGCTGCTTGAGTTCTTCTAAATCATCTTCATGAAATTGTAATTCACAAAAATCAATCATCTACGTCACCCACATATAATACTCTTTAGCACTTTACCTTAATATAACATATTCTCTTGGTTTTTCAAGTGTTTTATGTTATATTCCGTAATCAAATCTGCCTCAAAAAAAAACAATTTAAACAATAGAAATATAATAATAAATATGTTTTTACCGCATTTCGAACTTATGTTCTAATAAATAATATGTTATAATAATACCAGTAGCGTATATGTTACTGGCAATCGTGTTACAGGGTATGTCACTAACATAAAAAACCTTCCCTGTACTTTGGGCAGTTAGGGAAGGTTTTTACTCATATCTGGTCAACCACTCTGTGGCGATTGACTTTTATAATTATATTATAGCAAATATTAAAGAAATAACAATCAGTATTTACACATTATTATCAAAACCTAAATCTATCACTTAGTCAAAGTGAAAGTTTCTGTTGCTTAATAATCAAGCGTTCCGCCATAATCATTCCAATCACCAAACATTTTCCTGTTTCTGACTGCTCAATTAATTTTCCCACGCAACCGGATTATCATTAAATGCCTAATATATCTCTGAATCAATCATAAATCCTTCACATTTAAATATCCCGGAGTATGATACTCCGGGATAAAATCAGTTTTCTATAATCTATTTGAAGAAGGGCCTTTATCCTTCGATGGCAATA
>JAGBBM010000137.1 GCA_017938485.1 Lachnospiraceae bacterium | reverse complement strand
TCCATATTAGATAATTCTCTTTTTCTATCTATCTCTACATACGCCTTTATTTGTTCATAGAATTCTTTTTGCTGTTTCTCAAAGTATCCCCTTAATGGTTCATAATCTCCATCAACCTGAGCCATATGCAACGTATGATAATATTTCATCTTAGTATCATCGTTGATAATTATAGGTATCATGTCATTATCCATGCACTGTCTAAATATAATCATTCGTCCGGTTCTTCCATTACCATCCTGAAACGGATGTATTTTTTCGTAATCTGCATGGAATTTCACTATTGCATCCATATCCCTTGAAGAATTATTATACTCAAGCATAAGTGTTTCCATTGCTTTGGGAACATCAGCTGGATGATAAGTTGTTATATCTGATACACCATTTAGACGGTTCTTATACTCTCCTATAGGTCGTCCATTCAATATATCCTCAAAAACCCCTACCTTCAGGTTGTAGTGATATTCCTTTATAAGCTTTTCTGATAATGGCTCATCTAATGTCTTAAGCATATGGTTAAACATTCTGAAATGACCATTCATCTCTTCAATATCTTTAGCCCTATATACCTCATCACCAGACGAGTATAGTGTTCCTGTATCAAAAAGTGTAGCTGTCTGCTCGCTGTTAAGTGTGCTTCCTTCAATTTTATTTGAATTATAAGCCATCACTTTCTGGGTCTTTGCATATAATCCTTTTCTATCTTGTATGGAAAATTCAGATAACAATATATCTTTAAACTTTTTCATAAAAGATTTTTCTGATTTTCTATCCATAACTATCTCCTAAACACTTATTTACTATCTTTAACCTTCTTAAAATCAATATGCATATTTATCTGTTCTTATTATAGAAAAAATGTGCATTTTTTACAATATGTTTTTTAGGGAACGCACTTTGGCACGTTCCCATTTTTGCTATCTCTCGAAGTCCTGTTCTCTTTCCTTTTCTCGTCCAGGCCCTGCTATCTTAAGCTGCTTTTCTTTCTCGTCATATTCATATACGGAATCTGATAAATAATCCATATCTTCTACAACATATTTATTAATGTCTTCCACCATTTCTTTTAATTCATCCAGCTTTATATCTTCCGTCTTAGGAAGAAGGATTACCTCATGTATACTTGATGGAAGTATGTAACAGTCTCCCAGCATTGCTTTTGCCTTATCTAGGATTCCATCATAGAACATGGCAGATGCACCGTTGATGCCTTTCTCGTTAGTAATCACATACATCTCGTAATCTCCTGGCAACTCAATAGCTGCTTCATCCATATCTAACATCTCACTCATCATATCAGTAAGTCGTCTTATAGTAGGTGGCAATAGTCTTTCAGTATTTTCTTTTGCTATCTCGAAAAGCTCTGCCTTTCCACCGTCAAAATTTATCTTTTCCATATCATCATATCTAACTATGGCACTTGCCATACCATCATTATCCATCCTTAGAAGTCCTCTGAATGTTATGGCAAGGTCCTGTACCTTAATATATGGACAATCCTTAAGCATCTCCTTGTTTCTCTCGTAATTTACAACCTTAATAAATATGTTTGATACATCAAACATATTACCTTCATATCTCATATTTTCGTCCAGCTCCAATCTCGCTTTATTATAATTGTCTCTTATTTTTCCCAACACGTAGTCCATATCATCTGTCATACTGTATGTTTGATAATAGCTTTCAAGGTAGATATTTGGTGCCATTCTCTCACCCTTAACTAAAATAGCCATACCAGTCATTTTGACATTATTATTTTTTACTACCTGCTCTACATGAATCTTCTCAATATCATACTGTAACAGATAATCAGCAATGTTATCCCTGATATAGTCCACGAACTCATTGAAATCCATATTTACTCTTCCTCCTCGTTACTTTCTTTTTCTTTACCAGCAAGCTGGGCAATTCTCTTCTGGTACTCCTGAAGAATCTTAGTGTTATCCACTTTATTGTCTACCTCGTAAGTATTCATATAAATCCCTCCTTTCCTTTTACTAAAAAAGAAGCATACTATATATGCTTCTTACTTTGCATTTGCCATGAGTTTTTTTAGTCCATCCATATAGCCATTTATCCTATGTTCTATATCCGTTACTATCTGTTGTTCTTCGGCTGGTAATGTCTCATCATATTTACCCTCCAATGCCATATCCTGTAGTCTAATTAGTCGTTCTGGTGCTGTCATGTTATCTCTCCATCTCCTCATTTATTTCTACCTAAATGGTAAATCACTTTCTATTCCTTCAGGAATACTCATAAATCCATCTCCTGACGCATCCTCTGGTGTAGGTCTTCCACTTCTTCCATCTGCTGAAGACTTGCTCTCTGCAAACTCCTGCTCCTCAACAACAACTTCTGTCGTATATACCTTATTACCATCCTTGTTAGTGTAGCTTCCAGTCTGAATCCTGCCTGTAACTAACATCTTAGTTCCCTGCTTTAAGTACTTTTCAGCAAACTCTGCAACTCTGCCAAATGACACACACTGAATGAAGTCTGCAGTCTGGTCATTACCTGATGCATCTCTCCTTCCTCGTCTATCTACTGCCAATGTATATCTGGCTATAGCCAATGGCTCTGCTCCCTGTGAGTATCTTATCTCCGGGTCTCTCGTTAATCTTCCCATCAATATTACCTTATTCATAATCATACCTCCCTATCTTCATATAGCCTTATTTTATCCTTGTACTTCTCGTAGAACTGTAGTGCCTTTAATAGTTTTTTCTCAAATTCAAGAGGTGTCATACCCTTTCCATAATCAAGTACCTTATCATCACTAAGTACCATTTTTTCTTTTTGATTTGGTTTCGGCTCATCCAGTATCTCGGCAATGCTATCTTCATCAAGCTCACCATTTTTATCCCTTTTCCTTAACTCTTTTGCTTGGGATAAAGATGGTAGTGTTCCTTTATCAATAATCTTTCCATCTTCAATGATTTGGCTATCCTGATAATATGCATATATATTCTGCTGATTAATGCTGCTTATGTAGGATAATTCCACTGCCGGCTTAATTGCCATCTTTCCTTCATCCACCAATTGGAGCAGTTCAGGAACTAAGTATGTAAGACGTATATACCTTTGTATTGTGGCTCTACTTTCGCCTATTTTTTCCGACATTGCATCAACTGCACGCCCCTTTTCAAAATTGTGCTCCCCGGGAGCACCATTTTTTTCAGGCCGTCCAACTTGTCTTTTTCTCTGCAAAGCATCCATCATTTCCCTATATGTAAATGCTTTTTCGGATGGTAATATCTCATCCCTCGCCTGCAGATTGGTTTCACCCATTATAATGATTGCTGTGTCTCTGTCTATGTCCCTTATTATGGTTGGAATGGTATCTATTCCTGCCAGTTCTGAAGCTCTCATTCTTCTGTGTCCAGCAACAAGTTCCAACTGATTATTTTCATTGTAGAAAGCTATTGCCGGCATCATCACTCCATGTTCCCGTATGGACTCTACCAGTTCCATCATCTTTTCATCGTCTTTCACTTGAAACGTATGTCCTTGGAATGGAATTAGGTCAGAGATTCTTATGGTTGATATGGTTCCATTGTCTCTTTCGTCTTGTACTGTAAACATATTACTTAGACCACTAGTTAAGTCTGCTTTCCAATCCATTATCTTTCACACCTTTCTTCTATATTTTTTTCTCTCATTTCCATTGATATTATTTCGCTGGTAAGATTTTTGTACGCCTGCGCCACAGAGCTTTTATCATTATACTCATACACACTCTTACCAGTTGTAGTTGCCTTGGCTGCATCGATTCCTACTGGAATCTTTGTATCAAAGATGTTTATATACTGACCAAAGCTCCCCCTTATTACGTCACTTATTTCTTGTGTAAGCTTGGTTCTACCATCTGCAAGTGTAATCAATATACCATCTATATTTAGGTTTACATTGATTCTTCTCTTTACACGATTTATAGTCTGCAGGAGTTGTGTCATACCCTTAGTTGCCAAATACTGTGCCTGTACCGGGATGATAACTGAATCAGCTGCAGCCAATGCATTTATAGTCATCATTCCCAGCGATGGCATACAATCAATTACTATGTAATCATACTTATCTTTCACCCCATCAAGTAAATCCGTTAATGCTCCCTCTCGGCTCATAGCTGTTACAAGTTGCATTTCCAATGCAGATAGTTCGATGTTTGATGGTATCAGGTCAACTCCTTCTTCATGATGTAACACTCCTTCTAGTAAATTTACTTCTTTATCATCCATTACATCTTTAATATAAGTTGCTAACGTATTTTCAAGTTCATCTTGATTTCTCCATCCAAGACAAGTTGTTAAATCCCCCTGTGGGTCTGCATCCAACAGCAATACGCTTTTACCTTCTCTGGCTAAACCGAATCCAAGATTAGCAGCTGTTGTAGTTTTGCCCACTCCTCCCTTCTGGTTACATACTGCGATTACCTTTGCCATCTCATATTCCTCCTTCTTGAAATAAAAAAGAGCCTATCATCAGATAAGCTCTACGCACATTGAAAGAATACTTTCTTTCAATTATTACATTATTTATTTTTCACCCACAAAAATTTCACACACTCCTTACCCATAATATATTAACTCAAAAAGAAAAAGTCATGCTCCTACACATGACTTTACATATGAGTTTCTTAAACACCATTAATCTTTATAAAAGCAACTTTAGACATCCCTTAATATCTGCCCTAGTAAAACCACATATCGCATTTGTAAAATAATTCAATTCCCTGATTTTATCAAATTCCATCCTATCATCATCAATTATTATATATTTCCCCTTACCCCCTACAAATTCTAAATATTTTTCTATCTCCTTATCCAGATAATGTTTCCTGTTCCATTGTTCTTTCTTATTCAACACACCATCTATGTCAAGAAAAACATACATATGCTTGTCCTCACTTTCCACAAATAACTGATATTCCAATTAAATACTTCCTAAGCCTTTTTCTCTTGTAATACAATAATGCTTCATAAATATAGGCGCTCCCATCTTATCAGGCTCCTCATCTGGCATCATATGAAATAACACACACAAATCGGCTACAGCTTTACTATTTTCAAATCCACACTTTTCCATCAATGCACAAGACGGTATATTTTCTTTTCTGACAGATGATACTATCTTTGTAAAATTCTTGTCCTGTATATCTTCTATACTTCCTAAAAAAGCTTCTCTTATCATCCTATTCAAACATTCTGTAGCATAGCCCCTTCGGCGATATTTCTTTATAATATAAATCTCAACCTCATAGTCCTCACCTTCTGGACTAAAACCCACATATCCTAGGAATTTTCCTTCCCTGTCGAATATGTTATAAAAGCACTTACAATTTATAGAAATCATCTCCAAACGTTCCTTGGTCTCTTTGATACCATAAAACCACTCAAACTCCCCTGCCTTATGAATTGCATTTGCAATATCCTTGCTCTTATCAACTATATGTGCCGATTCCATTATAAGTCTTTCTGTTTCAAATCTTTGTCTTTTTTCCATATCTATATTTCACCTTCATCTTCCGATATACTTATGTACGGAGCTATGTACAGGGTACCATCTACATAAAAATCGCCTTGGGGATATGTACTGCTAAAATAATCTAACGGACTAAGTAATACACAATCTTCATCCAATGTTGTATAACGTAATTTTATTTCTCCCCTCAAATGCATCCCCACCAAATCATCATAACTTGTATCTGCGTCAGTATATTTAACAACTGCTGATTTAATAGATGCATTATTTACATCGGTTTCAATATCAACCATTCCGACATACTGATGTGGATATTTTTCCTTTATTTGTTCCCATATTAATCTTTCTTCCATATATCTTTCTTCCATATATATTTCTCCTTTAATTTAAATATTCTACAGTGCTTCCACATAGTAATATATTTCAACTTTACCACTGTTCCCTTCGCATATTCTTGCGTCCAAATCAAAAACCAAGTGCATATATAAATAAACACTTGGTCTTCTCATAATAGTATATCTCTAGTTCTTTTTGTTTAACTGATCCTTCAAAGTCTGAATTTCCTTTTTGGCTTCTTCCAACTCAGCCTTTGTTTTCACAAGTTCTTCTCTTGCTTCCTTTGTCTTACGGCGTTCCTCTTGTATATCCATTTTTTCTATGTTTTCAAACAAATATCCCATATCTCGATTCCACACCTTTCCAACATAGTCTACAGCTTCATCCTGAGGTACATTAAGCTTCATACACAAACTCCACATAGCATCTGCAATTATCTTTAGCGTCTGCTTTGGTGACTTCCTAAGTATCTCATTGAGCTTACTGTCGTCAAGTCGTAAAAGCTCTGACATATCCTCAGCTGTTTGAACCTTATTTAAAATCATAAACAAGGATATCTCATCTTCCTTTGCGAGAAGTTCATCATTGGTATAGTTATAGTTGCATATAATCTTGTACGAAAAATCTGGTATGTATTCAGCAAATACCTCACTCATACTTATTCTATCTTTTAAGTTCAGTCCTGCTGTCCATCTAGCCTTACCTTCATAATATACAATAGGTATAATAGGCGGATATCTAAATCTCTTATTGCATGGATTGCCATCGCCACGCGCCAGCCTTTCTTTTCCATATTCTGTCCATATGCAAACCATATACCTTAGTAATTGCATGGCAACATTGTAATCCACATCACTCTTATGTTCTATAAGAGACACAACAAAAACTGGTACATCGGTAATTCCGTTAAGCACAATTCGATTAACCGTGTCCGACTCAAATGTGATACCCAAATACGCCTGATATTTCTTCGTTTCGTCAATGATATCCTCAGGTCTTACATCCTTAAAAATATCCATCCCCGAATAATCCTTCAGAAACTGAGAGCACATAATTGGGTCTTGAAATACAACCCTACCATTAATATCTTTTGTAAAATGTGTGCCATTAATTTGCTGCTTTGTGTTCATTTTATTCAAAATAACACTCCCTTCTATGGTTGCCTCTCCAGGTGCAGACCCAATAGAAAAAAGAATTATCTATCTAGTTATTATATTACTACACTTTGCGGGTATTGACAATATTTTTATAAGGTAAAAAAATATTCCTCCCGCAATCTGGAACTGTTACAATTACCCCTACCTCTTCTAATATATCCTTGACACGTTTATATTGATTTATAGTAAAAGTAATATCTATATCATCTCCACTTTCACTAAAAAAATCCGTATCAGATATATGTTTTGTCGAAACCATTGAATTCAATATTGAATACACTATAGCGGTTACCTTTTTTACAGGAATTTGTGTATATACCACCATATTATCAATAATGGCTACCTTAATATAATTTTTCAAAACATCAAAATCTGTAACTGTCCATTCTGAACAAATGCCTCCATAATTTAAATATTCCTCCCTAGTTTTTTTACATACTGTCAAATCATTTATACGACAATATTCACCATATGAAACAAATGTACAGTGAACCATATCAACTCTATGCATCAAATCTCCATAATTTAAATATTCTAATGTAATATTATCCTTTCCGGTTATGGCAATTCTCTTTCCATTCTGAATAGCAGTAAACAAGTACTTATCAAGCAAGGAGCGTTCTTTTATCCAGCCATATTCATCTATAACAATATATTTCTTTTCAGTATTTTTGAGAAATTCTATATATTCCTCACTTGTTTCTGGTTCTTCTTTTTCTGCAACTATATAACAAGCATCAAACTCCTTTATAGCTTGTAAAAGACCTGTTGTTTTTCCTGTTCCCATCAAACCTCCAATAGCAAGAACCTTCAGATTTGATTTATTCATATACTCTCTTGCGTAGTTAACGAAATCTCTTTCCTTCCATTCTGGCTTTGTTGCTGCATCTATATACCCTTTTAAATCTTCATTTTGATATATTTTCATATTTATTGATTACCTCTTGTCTTAATTCTTCTGTGTTTCTATTTCATTCTATAAAAAATAATTGTTTTCTCTTATAAAATATAACTCTTCAAGCGATAACTTATCAAATGGATTTGGTATATCATCTCTTTCGTGAGCTTCTTCTTCTAAATTATCATAGGAATTATATTCTCTAATATCAAATCCCAACTTATTATTTATTTGTTGTAGCATATCTATTTTTCGTTTTTTCAATACCTCATAAGTTTCATTAACCATATCTATCTTTACCGGATAAAAAAATCCTACTTCAGCACTCCATTGCGCATCATCTTTAAATCTTTTTTCATCGGATAAATCATAATAGAACAACTGCATTTTTAGCTCTGTTTCTGTCCCCGCCTTTGGTATATCCTCCACGTAATATTTCTTGGATTTCTGAAAATCAAATGGTTTTTGTAATGTTACCAATGCTGTATTTATATCTGCGCCAAATTTCCAATCTTGCAATATTTTATCAAAATAACACCAACTGCTACGGAGAAATCCCCCATCATCATCCATAGCATGAATAATATAATCAAATAATGCATCTGCGTTTTCTCCTGCTAAAATTTTTGCAACCTTTCTATAAAAGTCGTACATTGAATTGTATATCATAACTATTCTTCTCTCTTTCCAATTTTTTCTAAGCTCTCTCTTAAATAACCACTCCAATATGGTCTTTTTTCTGTTCTTTTTTTATAAAGTAATTTATATTATACCTTTCCTTCTTTTTGTTTTTATGTGATGTACTATTACACCTTCCACAGTGGGCGCCTCTATTGCCATTTTCCTCTCTTCCACTATGCACCTTACTACTTATGTAATTTAACTTTCTAGGCAAATATGTTACCATATCAACTGCCATCTCAATCAGCTTCCATCCAAGAATTATGGCAGCATAAAGTACTCTACTAAGAATGCTCGCTAGTATAACTGCTAAGATAATATTGCCACCAGACAGTATCAAAAAAAATGCTATTATACCTCCTATAATTCCAACCACTGATGCAAAAGTCTGTGGTTTCTCTCTATTACTAATTTTCTTCACAAAATCATAAAATCTTGTCATAGGTCTGGTAGACCATATCAAAAAATCTTTTGTTAACTCCCACATAATTTTACCTCCTAACTTTCTCCATGCTTGCTACGCAGCCACACTCTTTAATAATATCTCGTATGCTGATTGGACTTTTGAAAACATAAGTGCCGTTCCACCCTGGTCTGGATGATGCTTTTTAACCAGTTCTCTATATTTTTTCTTAAGCTGTGCCTCTGTGAATGGTGTAACCACACCATACATTTCCTTTGCACTATCCAAACTGAATGTTTTTTCATCTGATTTTTTTCTATTTCTTGAATTCTTTCTTGCCTCTTCTTCCTGACTCTTTTTTGTTTTATCCTGTGCTCCAGCTTTATTCTTGGCACACATACGCTCCTTTATATAATCTGTATCACATATACCCTTTTGTATAGTCTGGTTAATTAATGTCTCCAATATATTTAAATTCTTTGGCCGTTTATAATAAATATTCTTTCCACTTATACTGTATATAAGTTCTTCTCTGCCTATTACATCCTCTATAATGCAAGCTACTCTGCCCACACCTATCTGTACGAAAATATCTCCATAGACCTGATTATCTTTTCCCACCTCGCACAATGGCTTAAAGCCAAATTTAACTGCACTTATATCCGAGAGCTTTATCTCCCAATCATTTATTCTTATACTATCCTTACACAACATGAAATTCAAAAATCCACCCCATGGTTTGGATTTTGCACTGGTTATAATTTCAGATAATTTTTCTATGTTATTTGCCTTCATATGTCTTATACTTTTCTTTATTACAGATGGCTGAAGTTCATAACAATGTCCACATATACATCCCTTGCCTATACGATATTTTTCTTTTCCAATTTTATTATTGCAAAGTTTGCACACCATATGCTTCACCTTCTTTCTAACTTTTTCGTTTTACTTATCATCTTAATATATACATAGTATAAAACACACCTATTCGCATTTTTTTGCACCGAAAAAAGGCATCTGATTAACGTAATCAGACACCTTGCTCCTTCCTATAATAACAATAGTCACTATTTTTTACTACTTTTATTATTTAAACGTTTCAGCTCTGGTACTGCCTTTTCAACTCTTTTCACAAGCTCCTCGTAGGAATATGCCTCTATGGCAAGACCTATCTCATCGCAAGTTGCCACCCATACTCCCGCGTCATCATCTTTTATAATATCTACATTAATACCCTTTTGCCTACTATAATACTCCTCTTCACGAGCCAGAACCGCTTTTTGCTTAGTCTGTAAAACAAAATTGGTTATTGCAAAAAATAGCTCCTTTTCCTCCTGTGACCTTGCCACATCAACCAATTCATCTATCCTCCTAAGATCAACACTCTGTAAATATGTAGAAAATCTTTTTATATTCTCTATAACTGTCATACTATTTTACCTTCCCAAAAATCAAATTAATATTTTCATTTTATTCCAATATTTTTATCTATTAAAACATTACAAGCACATATACCTCGATAAATCAACGTCAAAGCCTGAAAACACAGAGACAGGTACTACCTCTGGCTGAATAAATGATACTGGTGCATAATCCTGTTCTGAGATATATTTAAACACAGCGTTATCTTGTATATCCACAATCCAATACTCAGAAACACCTATCTTTTTGTAGGTCCTAAGCTTGTCCTTGTAGTCATGGGTTCTAGTTGCCTCAGAGGTTATTTCAGCATGATTATCCATATGTGCAACTTGATGTATGGTGTATTCAGATGTCATATGCTTTACTTATCTCCTCTAGTGCTTCATCAAAATCCATGTACTCCCCACGCTCGTAAGACGCACGCGACTCAGCCAGATCAGCGTATATATCAGCCGAGGATTTTGGTGTAAAAGGACAGTCCTCGTCAAGTATGCACAAATATTTTCTAAGCTCCTCTGTTATGACATAGTTAGCTTTTTTTACCTCTGGTTGAGCCTTTGTCGCTGAATAGTCATGAAAATCTGGCTGTTCAACAATAAATTCCACAACGTCAGAAGTACATAAATTTTGATTCTCGCCTATATATTCTAGTAATAACGTCACATGCTCTGGCTTTTTATTTGCATATGCAATAACGCCTAACACAAAATCTGTATATACATCTGGAATACGAAATAATTTTTCAATTAACTCTTCCATTCTACCATCTCCAATCCTTATTTCTTAGGATATACTGCATCATCATAAAAATCATCTTGGTTAGATATAAACTCCACTATATCCGAGCTTAAAGCCTGTGGATTTTTTTTCATATAATTGTATACCCTGTCAAATCTATTTCTATTTTTCTTAACATAGGTTAACACTGCTGCATTAAACCCATCATAACCATCCTCTACGGAGTTAAGCCTTGCAACAAATTCTCTATCCTGCTCCTCTTCCTTTTCATACTGTTTTAACCACTCATTAAATTCTTCTGTATCCTCTAAAGAATACTTAGGTGTTAACATACTTATTTCCCCTGTGTTATGAGCATCTAATCCCCTAATTATCCTTAATGATTTATTATCTGACATATCAGACACCGTCTCAGCTAATTCCCAAAATTCCTTCCAATAGTGATGCTTATTCTTTTTTGAGTTCTCATTTTGTTCTAAAATCACATCATACTTTATAGCCTGCTCTATAATAGCTTTACTTATATCAGCTAATTCTTCATCCCACACCTTACGTCTTCTAAAACACCTGTCCGGATGAGCCACTACATCAAAGTAACCTGTTGCTATACCAGCTATTATGGCTTTCCCCAGTCCTGAAGGTTCCATTTTTTTTACCGTCCCTTTATCCAAGGAAAAGCTATATACACCTGCTTCAATCTCATACATATGCTGGCCCAGCATAAGAAAATCTAATCCCTCCATAGACTTCAATTGCTTATAGTAGTTAATACCATTTTCCATATGCTCGAAGCTTGGAATGTACTCTATCTCCAAACCAACCCAAACCTTAATCATAGTTCTAAATTTCTTTTTAAGAGTATTCAATGTTTTTACATACTCATGTAATTCCGCCATAAGCATTCTATTCCTGAATACATCACCAGGAAATGGTGCATGATCCGTAAATGCTATAGCACTTGCACCTAAATCAATAGCCTTTTTTATATATTCTTCATCTTTCTCCTCACCTGCATGCCTACACCGAAAAGTATGTATGTGAAAAACTTCACCCTGTCCTATTAATTCCATGTTTATTTCCTCTCTATACTTAATATTTATCTAATACACATAGAAATCACTTCATCTGTAAATTCCTGTGTCTTGTCATATATTATATTAAATAAAATATCTCCTCATCTTCAAGCCTTATACAAGCCATATTAGCCAGTGGCTCCTTATCTAAAAATCCCGCACCACAATCTATATCATAAATCACAGAATTAATCTCTAGTCGTTGGTGTCTTAACACTTTACCCCCATTATCAAACATTCCTTTTCCAATGGTTGGCGTGTGACCAGCAATAATTGTAGTATCCTTCTTTCCACCAACTATTAAGGCTTCTTCTCTAGCCCACAGATAAAAGTTTTCTATACCATATAACATAAATCGTATTTCTTCCTTTGTTGAATTAAGTGCAATTGGAGATTTCGATAAACTGTATTCATCCATATATCCTGCATGAACTATAAGATAGTTTTTACCATTTACACATACCTCTTTCAAATATGGAAATTCTTCAATCATCTTTGCCCATCTCACCATCTGCTCTATACTAACATTTTGATCAAACAAAAGCTGTTCTATAGTGCCATATTTATCATAATTTTCATCCTTCATTTTTAGCATATGATACTTATCCTTAATATCATCTTTATATATATCTAACGCTAAAACATCCTGTTCAAACAAATAATCGTGATTTCCCTTTATAAACTCTACATTGTGGTGCTTGCCTTCCATCCATTGTAAAATCTGATAATTCTCTGTTCCTCTATCTATAATATCATCTGCAATAACAAGTATATCATCATTACCAAAATCTATCTTTTTAACATTTGCTGAAACTCTGTAAATCGTCCGTGCAAATCTGACATAACATATATTGACATAATTATCTCCCCCATCAGTAAAATATTATAGCAGCATATCCTTCGCATTTTTTTTGCATTTAAACTAAAAACAACAAAAAAAAGCTAGAATATCAATTCTAGCTTCTAAAAAAGGTATGTACCTTCAGAACTTCACACAGATGAGTTACATCTTACCTAACAAATCTCCCGTTTCCTAGAAACCTCTAAGGATAAGCCCTCGACCTATTAGTATTAGTCAGCTGAATGTGTTACCACACTTACACTCCTAACCTATCAACCTTGTAGTCTTCAAGGGGTCTTACTCCGAAGATGGGATATCTTATCTTGAGGGGGGC
>JAGBBM010000136.1 GCA_017938485.1 Lachnospiraceae bacterium | reverse complement strand
TGGATAAAGGGTAAAACCATATATGAAAATGTATCACAAATCGTAGATTACCTATACGCCAGTTATCTAGCCAGACCAAATATAAAACAACCCATATTAACTCAATACTGCGATGGAAAACGTGTTACCTGTCCAAACTGGATGAGTCAATGGGGTTCTAAAGCCTTGGGGGATGATGGTCTTTCCTCTACAGACATTATAAGATATTACTATGGCAGTGATATGTATGTTAACACCGCAGAAATCATATCCGGCATTCCTGCATCATATCCAGGATATGATTTAAATATAGGTTCAAGCGGTGACGCTGTACTTCAAATCCAAGAACAGCTAAATCGAATTGCAGACAACTTTCCAGCAATTCCTAAGATAAGCGTAGATGGAATCTACGGTCAAGGTACCGCAAATGCGGTCAGGGAATTCCAAAGAATTTTCGATATGCCTGTATCCGGCATAGTAGACTATCCTACCTGGTACAAAATATCTCAAATATATGTAGGAGTCAGCAAAATCGCAGAAAATGTATAAAAATAAGGGTGTTGCAAATCTGCAACACCCTCTTAATATCTTAATCACTAAATGCTCTATTTTCGTATGTATCTGGATATAAATACCAAAGATGTTTAACTCTATATACTTCCATAACTGCAACCGCCTTTATCTCCAAGCCGTCCTTGTTCTTACCAACAAACTCCACTTCAAGATAGTATCCCTCGTTAAGGTTAGGATTTTTGCCAGTGCTAAGTTTAATCTCGTCAGTAAATATATCAATATGAGCTTCAGTCAATGCTTCTTTATTCTTTATTGTATATGATGTGAACTCAACTCCATCCATATCATCTACCAAAGTCTGAGCCTCATCTGCCCTGTCGCTTATAAACTCCGGCATAATAGTCTTCATAAGAGCAACGTCACCTTCATTAACAGCCTCAACATATATGTCTACCAACGCCTCATAGCTATCTGCACCCTTATCTTTCATAATGAACTTTGTAACGAAAAGATACACTATAAAAATAACTGCTGCAGCAAATATAACCTTGAATATATTAGTCATAATTCTAATATCATTCTTAGCTTTTTTTCTCGCTTTCTCATCTTCCTCTATTCCTCTGGACATATTACCAGGCAAGGAACCCATAATAACTGGACTATCATCAACATCATCGTATTCGTCATCTTCTCTTCTAAGAATATCTGTAAGACCTGAACCTGTACTTACTGTAGTTCCCATACGATTTCCAGACTTCTTCTTAACTGGTTCCTCAGTCTTAAGTGAAAGACTTCCCCCACTAGTAATCATTGTGGCACCACACTCCGGGCAATTCCACTCTCTGTCGTCTACAAGTGCCCCACACACACGACAAGTTTTCATAAATCCACTACCTCCTCATTATAAACTACATCTCATCTGAATCCATATCATCTGAATCATCGTCAAAAACGTCATCATTAATGAATTCTTTGCTTGTAACTCTCTTTCTAGATCTTTCTTCTTCAACATAAGAAGAAATAAGCTCCTTAACTTCACTTGGTTTTTTTATATTCTGAATCTTGAATACTCCCATAGATTTATCTGATGAATAGCATGTAATTGTTCCAAGTCCAAACATTCTCTGCCACAGCTTTCTCTCTAATGAGACATCCATAATTCTATATAATCTTACTTCGTTTTCCTGAAGATTAAAAAAACCTGTTTCCACAAAAATTCTATCTTCAGACAAACCATACTTCGTGAATGTCCATGGTAATCCAAATATTATACGCTTACGATCCTTCCAAACTACATCTACCATAGAAAAATTCCTCCCCATTATTAAAAATAGTTGCCTATAGTATATCTTAGTACAACACATAATTCAAGTATTTTTACAAAAAATGGTATAATTCTTTTTATACAGACACAATATGTTGTATCATGTCATATAAATGAACATAAAAAAACCTCGAAATCATAATCGATTTCGAGGTTTTATATAAAGCAGTCCGTAGGGGAATCGAACCCCTGTTTTCGCCGTGAGAGGGCGACGTCTTAGCCGCTTGACCAACGAACCATCTTTAAACCTCTGTTAGTATAACAAAAGGAAAAGATAAATGCAACACTTTTTTTCAATTTTTTTAATTTTTTTTATTTTATGCCTTTTTTACTGTTATAAACTCATTAATTATGGTATCTTTTTCAGCAACATCTATAGGCTCTTTTATTAAAATATACCTATCAGTATGTCCTTTTGCGTAGTAAACAGATTCCTCCTCTTCTACTTCCTCCACTAAAACAGATAACTCTTCTCCAAAAAAGCTCTCCTCATATGCTTTTTTATTAATAGATGCCAAATTAAGTAATGTTTCGCTTCGCTTGTCCTTTATCTGCTCAGGAATCTGATTAGGCATACTTGCCGCTACAGTACCATTTCTTCTGGAATATTTAAATATGTGCATCTCGTATAAATTAAGTTCTTTAAGATTCTCAACCGTTTTATTGAATTCTTCCTCTGTTTCACCAGGGAAACCAACTATTACATCTGTTGTTATGGCAGGTCTATCGTAATAGCTACGAATCATATCACATTTTTCCTTATATTCCTCGATAGTATACTTGCGATTCATTCTTTTTAAAGTTTCATTACAAGCACTTTGCAAGGACAAATGGAAATGAGGACATATCTTAGTAATCTTGCTAATTGTTTCAAGAAACTCCTCTTCTATAATACGTGGTTCTAAGGAACCCATACGAATTCTTGCGATACCTTCAATCTGGCTAACAGCCACAAGAAGCGCAAGCAAATTATTCCCTTTACTGTCATTATAAGATGATAAATTAATACCTGTAAGGACTACCTCCTTTATACCTCTTTGCGCCAAACCATCAATCTCTTTAATAACATCAAAAAGTTCTCTACTTCTTATTCGTCCTCTAGTATATGGAATAATACAATATGAACAAAAATTATTGCATCCGTCCTGAACCTTTACATAAGCGCGAGTATGTTCACTTGGCTTAATCAATGTCATTTCTTCATATTCTGAGGATTGATTAATATCAATAATTGTATCTTCAACAAAATGTTCTTCATAATAATCATTAAGAATACGTGCTATATCCTTCTTGCGATTATTGCCCACAACAATATCAATATCGATATCCAAATCCTTTAAAAGTTCTTCCCCTGCTGCCTGGACGTAACAACCAACCGCCACAACAACAGAATCTTTTGAACTTTTTTTTGCTCTATGAATAATTTGTCTGGATTTTCTATCTGCCATATTAGTAACAGAACAGGTATTTATTATATATATATCAGCCTTATCCTTAAAGGGTACAACGACGCATCCATAGCCTTTAAGAATGTCCATCATACTGTCAGTTTCGTACTGATTCACTTTACATCCCAAGGTATAAAATGCGACTCTTTTATTCTCTAAATTCACAAACATTTTACGAAAAATCTCCCGTCATAATATTGACTTTTATAACCTAAACTTATATTATAGTATCATACATAAATATGAAATGCAAACAAGGAGGTTACGAAATGTTAGAAGTTAAGATTTCACTCAATTCAATTGATAAGGTTAAAAGTTTTGTTAATGATATAAGCGGATTTAATGCTGAATTCGACTTAGTATCTGGTAGATACGTAATTGATGCAAAGTCTATTATGGGTATATTTAGTTTAGATATTTCTAAGCCAATCGACTTAAATATCCACACAGAAACTGAAGTAGAAGACATTATGGCTGCAATCAAGCCATACTTAGCAGAGTAATTATTGCAACAAAAAAGCCTGTACAATTTTTGTACAGGCTTTTTTGTTAACATATGTACTGTATCATCCCTGGTCCAAGGCTATCCGTTGGTCGAGAAATAAAATTATGTTTTTCATAAAATGGTTCTCTGCCCTTTGCACACATCAGACAAAGCATCATTGTAGTTCCTTCTTCTTTTATGCTTTTTACATACTCTATAAGTCTGTCAATAAGCATAGAGCCTACTCTTTTTCCTTGAGCCTCAGGAATAACTATAAGATCCTGAATATAACATATAACTGCACCGTCACCAACGATTCTTCCCATGCCTATAACATCTCCATTTGAATCCACTGCCTTTACAACAAATAGGCTATGTTTTAAAGCACTTTCTGATTGATTTATGCTAAGTTTCTTCCAATTCACCTTATCCCTAAGATACATATATTCTTCAATTGTAATCTGATTTTCAACTAGTTTAATCATATATCTAACCTTATTATGATTTTAACACATTCTCATAGATAATCCTCTATCTCTAAGATGTTGCTTCAAATCCATAATCTCTAATTCTTTATAGTGAAATAATGATGCTGCTAGGGCTGCATCTGCCTTACCTACAGTTAAGGCATCGTAAAAATGATCCTTGGTTCCCGCACCTCCTGATGCTATAACTGGAACAGATACATTTTCAGATATAATTCTTGTAAGCTCTATATCATAACCCGCTTTTGTTCCATCACAGTCCATACTTGTAAGAAGAATCTCTCCTGCACCAAGCTTGTCAACCTTCATAGCCCACTCAACTGCGTCTATACCCATATCAATACGTCCACCGTTTTTAAATATGTTCCAGCCTGAGCCATCTTCTCTTCGTCTCGCATCTATGGCAACCACAACGCACTGGCTTCCAAACTTATCTGCAGCTTCACTTATAAGGTGTGGATTATCTATAGCCGCTGAGTTTACAGATATTTTATCTGCACCCTCTCTAAGAATGGCTTTAAAATCATCTACTGTTCTTATACCACCACCCACAGTAAATGGTATAAATATAGTCTCAGCCACCTTACGAACCATATCTATAACAATATTTCTTGAATCTGATGAAGCTGTGATATCAAGGAATACCAACTCATCCGCACCAGCCTTATCATAGGCCGCACCAACAGCAACCGGATCTCCAGCATCCTTTAAATCCACAAAATTTATTCCCTTTACAACTCTTCCATTCTTTACATCCAAGCATGGAATAATTCTCTTTGTATGCATAATCTAACTCCTAAAGTTCAATAAAATTCTTAAGAATCTGTAATCCCACAGAAGAACTCTTCTCTGGATGAAACTGACAGGCAAACACATTATCCCTCTCTACAGAGGCATGAATGTTAACTGAATAATCTGTGGTTGCTGCCACGTCTTTTATATCTCTTGACTTCAAATAGTAAGAATGTACAAAATAAACATATGAATTTTCTGGCACATCTTTAAAAAGCTTAGATCCCGGTGTAATGGAAAGAGAATTCCATCCAATCTGTGGGATTTTAAGACCTGGTGCATCAGGAATCCTAAGTATCTCTCCATCAAGTATACCAAGACCTGTAGCTTCTGGTGATTCCTCACTAGTCTTATATAAAAGCTGTAATCCCAAACATATACCTAAAAACGGTTTTCCTGAATCAACAAAGTCATATATTACCTTGTCTAATCCGTATTCTCTTATCTTGCCCATGGCATCCCCAAATGCACCAACACCAGGTAAGATAACTTTATCACTGGACAATATAACATCCTTATCTCTAGTTATAAGCGCCTTTTCTCCAAGATATTCCAATGCCTTTTCAACACTTTTTATATTGCCTGCATCATAATCTAATATTGAAATCATACTACTCTCCTGCTTCCACATCTCCACTGTATTCAATTAATGCCTGTGTATATGCCTGACCTTCCAATTCCATAATAGCGTAGGCTTCCGCCTCTGTTAAACCAAACTCCGCAGATAAGGCTAAAACGATTTTTTCCTTACACAAATCAATATCTTCAACGATATCTAACTCAACTGCCTCTGCATAATGAACGTCATATTTTTCAAGGCCACGCAAAAGGGCATCTAATGCCTTATCCGGTCTACCCATAGACATGTTATTCTCATAGGATTCGTAGAGTCTTTCTACATACATAACTGTATATATTCTATCTCGCAACTCTTCATCTTCCTCTTTTACATCTACACCTGCAACCTCATCATATGCAAGACTATATCTATCTCTTTCAAAATAATCAGTCGCCTTTTTTATAACCTGTCTATAGTCAAATTCTTGGGTTCCTAATATCACAACTACTGCCAAAGCGGCAAATATAACAAAAACTATAACGACAGTCAAATTAGAAACCTTCTTCTCGTTCTTTTCAGCTTCAAGTTCCGCAAGAAGGGCAGCCTCTTTGTCTTTTTTCTTCTTAAGCTTAAGCTGTTCCTTTGCTCTACTTGCCTGTTTTTTTTGGTCATCAGCCTCTTTCTTGGCTGCAAGTTTTTCTTCTCGCTCAGATTTCTTTTGCGCCTTTTTTTCCTTTTTTGCTGCTTTCTTTTGTTGATAGAGAATTTCTTCTTCTAAGTCATCTTCATCCGGCTCGCCAAAAATAATCTCCGAAAAAGACTTCTTCTTGTTTGCTGTAGCCTTTTTCTTTGCCTTAGCACCGGAACCAACATCATCTATATCTAAAATATCAGCAAGTTCATCCTCGATATTTGGTTCTGGGGTACTGTTAAATAGTGCATCAAAGTCATTATTTCCAGCAAAATCATCTTCACTGCTTTCACTATCCTTGTCAGAATCCTCATCTTCAATACCAAGGGCAGAGAAAAGGTCATCTATGTCTATATTTGATGAACCGCCCTCGTCTAAGGCACCAAAATCAAATCCCTTACCTACATCGTCTGCCTCCGCCGACAATTCAGAAAACATAGAATCAAAATCCAACTCTTTTGCTACTTCTTCTTCCTTTGGAATATTATTATCCTCAGAAAACAATGAATCTAAATCAAATTCCTCTGTCTCACTCTCTTCAGTAACAGGAATAGCTTCCTCTTCCTGAAGCAAATCCTCAAGGCTGAAATCATCATCCTCAACAGGCTCATTTTTAGATGCAATATTATTGTCTGGATTAATATTTGTTACATCAACATCATCAAAATCTATATCATCTATATCCAAATCCCCTAACTCTAAGCTGTCTAATTCATCTAGCTCGTCCAAGGATATGTCATCTAAATCAGTCAAATCAATATCTATACCGGCATCCATATTAACTTCATTGTCAAAACTTTTATTTGGTTTTTTATCTGTTGATACGCCACTTAACAGGCTATCAAGATAATTTTCATCCATGGCTACCTCCAATAAAACTTATCTTCTAGAAACTAAATATAATACGTAAACATAATTGTTATAATAATAACATATATTAATTGAAGAAACAAGAATTTTAGAAAAGCTTCTTACTTGCATTTTTCTTATTTCTGTTATATGATTAATATGCTTATGAGGTTTTTGTTTTTATGAGGAGGTGATACAATGAAGTCAACATTCTACATAGAATACTATGGCAAGCAGATTGATGAAGCTACTTTAGTTAAGGAAGCAAAGGCAATCTGGACTAAAGCTGGACATAAGGCAGCTGACTTAAAGTCATTAAACTTATATGTTAAGCCAGAAGAAAATATGGCTTACTACGTATTTAATGATGACGAAACTGGTAGCTTTTCAATTGATTAATAAAATAAAAAAATGGAGTGTATAACGCTCCATTTTTTTTATTTAGAAATCATAATATTCATCGTAATCATCATAATCGCCATTTGCATAATTACGAGTGTAATTAACATTATTTGCACGTTTTACTTTTGGCTGAGGTCTATTGCTTTCCTTCTTCTTAGTCTGTTGCTTCTTCTTGATGCTCTTTTGCTCTTTCTCCAAACGAAGCATAGTTTTATTCTTATCAGGAATAGCTACAGAAGGCTTGCTCTCTTTTGGCTTAGAAGGTCTACTTCTTCTTGAATTATCCTCATCATCTTCATCCTTACCAGAAAATCTAGGTGCGCTGTTATAGCCCCTTGATCTATCGGAACGCTCTGGCCTATCCGGTCTATCTGGTCTATCTGGTCTATTAGGTCTACCACCTTCAAAACGATTAGGTTTAGCTCCCCCTCCTGAATGATTGCCATTAGGCTTTGAAAACTTACGACCAGAACCATTATTTCTGGACTCATTAGCAGATCTTGCTTTGTTCTTATTGGAACCGCTCTCATATGTGCCTTGGGTTACCACGACTTTGTCTCCTCCTAAATATAAGAAAATTATCTTAACCATTATATTTTATTTTAGGAATTCTTATTCGTCAACCATTATTTTAATAAAATATGCTTAAAATGTTAATTATGCGTGCATTTTGTACTGAATTCTAAGCTTATCAGCAATAAGAGCTATAAACTCCGAATTAGTAGGTTTCCCCTTACCTGCACTTACAGTGTAACCAAACATATCCTCAATTACTTCTATTTTCCCTCTTCCCCATGCCACTTCTATGGCGTGTCGTATGGCACGTTCAACACTGCTAGAAGTTGTTTTATACTTTTTCGCAATACTAGGATATAATAATTTTGTGATATAATTAAGCATATTTATGTCATTTATCGCCATAATTATACCTTCACGAATATACTGATATCCTTTAATGTGAGCTGGAATACCTATCTCCCTTATAATCTCAGTCACATCGTTTTCTATGGACATAATAGGCGCTTTTGCTAGAGCTTCCTCTTGAACCGGCTTGCCAGAATCAAAATCTCCTGAAATCTGAATAATCCTCTTTGCAAGTATTTCTGACCCACAAGGCTTCATAATATAGTAATCTGCCCCTAATGCAAACGCCATATTACTTATTCGCTTTGAACTTACAGATGTATAAAAAATGATTCTAGTTGCTGATAAATCCTCATTTTCTCTAATCATTTCCACAACCTCTAACCCATCAATATTGGTTAGGAAAACATCAATCAAAAGAACTTGAGGTTTATATTGCTCAACCAATTCATATAACCTTTTACCATCTTCTGTGCCAGCTACAACATTAAGTCCTTGTCCATAATAAGTTTGTAATTGTTTTGATAGCAGCTCGTAGCCTGAATCGCCAATTACAATCTGAACTGTTTGTTCCATCATAATTCTATCTCCTTTTGCTACAATTCCGTATCAATCTTAAACCATAATACGGAATATAATATATTCTACTCATACCATTGTCAAGCATTTATGCACTTTTATTTTTTGCGTCTAATCGTATTTTATCTGCAATAAGTGCTATAAATTCGGAATTTGTAGGTTTTGTTTTGCCAGAATTAATACTATACCCAAAAAGTTCATATATAGTATCTGCCTTACCTCTACCCCAGGCAACCTCTATGGCATGTCTTATAGCTCTTTCCACTCTAGAAGGTGTAGTTTCATACTCCTTAGCTATTGATGGATACAGTTGCTTAGTAATTGAATTGAGTATGTCCATATCTTCAACCGCCATAATAATGGAAGTTCTCAAATATTGATAACCTTTGATATGGGCAGGCACTCCCATTTCATGAATTATACTAGTAACCATAACTTCCAGCTTGCTTCTGCTTTCTACACCATTCTCATCGCTTTTATATATGTATAAATCCTTACTTTTATCTTTGAATACTTCCTGCATACATTCCCACAAGCTTACATCTTCTTTACTCTCTTCTACCACATAAACTAAAATATTATTTAGTTTTCCTCTAAGGACCTTGTCTAAGAATTTTATCTGGCTATGATTAGCTCTCACTATAAATCTATATCCTTTATCTCCCCATAAATTTACTTCTTCTAATACTTGAATTCCATCTTTATTGGGTAAAAGTAAATCCAACATAATTAGGTCGGGATTATATCTTTTTATAGACCCAATAGCCATTTCACCATCATTTTGAATATCGCATATCTCTACTCCTGTTTTGTTGTTTAATTCTCTTTTTATATCTTTTGCAGATTTTATGTCGTGCTTTACGATAAGTACCTTTTTCTTCATACTATCCTCCTTCTTTAACACTTTGTTTTTTGTTTTAATCAAGTGTTTTATGTCATTATATATTCCTGTTTTTTCCAGAGCAATATCAAACAGTACGCAAGTTTTGACAGTAAAATATGACAGCATTTTTCAACATTTTTCTATGGATAGTAAAATGTTTTTTTATGTCGAAGAGGGCATTTTATAGATATAATTTAAAAGCTGGATTGTGTAGTAAAACACTATGATATATAATGTTATAGTGATACTTTTTTATAATAAGTGAGGTGCATAATATGAAAATTGTCTTTTTAGACAGACAAACCATAGGAAACGATATAGATTTATCCGAGTTTTATAAACTAGGCGATGTAACCGAATATGGATTTACAACAAAAGAAGAGGCTCCATCTCGAGTTGAAGATGCAGATGTCTTGATTATCAATAAGGTCCCTATAAATGAAGAAACTATTGGGACGGCAAAAAATTTGAAGCTTGTTTGTGTTACAGCCACAGGAACAAATAATCTAGATAAAGATTACCTTGAAAAAAGACATATTGCTTGGCGAAATGTAGCTGGGTACTCAACTGAATCTGTAGCTCAACATACCTTTGCAATGCTCTTTTATCTCATGGAGCATCTAAGCTATTATGATAATTATGTGAAAGCTGGGAACTATATTAACGATACCTTATTCACACATTTCGACAAAAAATTCAATCAGTTACAGGGTAAGACTGTTGGAATCATTGGTCTTGGAGCCATCGGCAGACGAGTTGCCAACATATCAACACTTTTTGGTGCAAAAGTAATTTACTACTCTGCTTCCGGTGCCACTCCACAGGAAGGTTATACACAGGTTGACTTTGATACAATTTTAAGCCAGTCAGATATACTTTCAATCCATGCACCATTAAATGATTACACAGAAAATCTTATGGATTATGCCGCCTTTTCAAAGATGAAGAAAAATGCCATTCTTCTGAATTTAGGTAGAGGATCAATTATAAACGAAAAAGACTTAGCAAAAGCCCTTAACGAAGAGCTGATTGCAGCAGCAGGGCTTGATGTGCTTTGTATAGAGCCTATGTCTCCTAATAACCCATTGCTGGAGGTAAAAGACAAGGAACGTTTACTAATTACCCCTCATATCGGATGGGCAAGTATCGAAGCTAGAACTAACCTTATGAATATAATAGCCGGACAAGTGAGAGATTTCTTCTCCCTTTAATCCGACTATCATCTACTATTCCATCATATTTTCTACAAAGGTGCCATAACCTCTTGTGGAGTCTTTGACAAACACATGGGTAATGGCACCTAATAATTTGCCATTTTGTATTATTGGTGTACCACTCATACCCTGCACTATACCATTGGTCATATCAAGAAGTCTCTCATCCACTATCTTTATCTCTAAACCTTTATTCCCTGCGGATGAACTTATATCTACACTTGTGATTTCTATCTTATAAAACACTGGTTTCCCAGATACACAGGACAAAATATAACCTTCACCAATTGAGGCTTCCTCCTTTTTTGCCACAGGAATCCACTCACCATAGGCAAGAGTGTCAACACCATTTTCTGTCATATATCCTCGTATTCCATATTGATGATTTTCCACCACCCTTCCCATTATATTTTCCTTAGAATAATCAATAATACCTTCCAGTCTACCTGGGACTTCTCCATTTGACTTCACTATATTAATCAATGTGGTTTCATATATAGCCCCATCAGCAATAGACATAACTGTTCCAGTGTCATTATCATTTATACTGTGACCTAGGGCAGCAAATCCATCCTCATCTATATAGGTCATAGTGCCTATTCCAGATATATCGTCCTTTACCCATAATCCCAGCATATACTTCCCTTGACTTTTTACAGGAGTAACTGTAACTGTAATGTTCTCATTATTTCGTATAACATCCATGTAAAGAGCTTTACCATGGGAACCTTCTATAATTGAGGTCAGTTCATTTTTATCTTTTATTTTTTCCCCGTTAACTCCAACTATATAATCTCCTGGCATAAATAATCCCTGACAAGGTGACTCTTTGACACCACTTTGATTTTTTATTTCCGTTACACCAATCACCATAACCCCTTCGGTCTTAACATAAATTCCTATGGGTTCACCAGAAGGAATAACCAGCTTAACCTTGTCCTGGGTATTAGTATTTGAACTTTCCGGATTGTTCAACTGGGTATCCTTCATGCCTCCACTAGAAGCGTATTCTTTTCCGTTAAAAAGTCCATTATCAGATAAAACGCTTTGATTTATTCCTTTACTTGATTCATATTCCTCCTCTATTTCTCGGTATATGATAAAGCTTATAAAAAATAGGATTATAATCAAAAAAAATCTGTATATTTTTTTCATGATATTGCACCTCCAAAAAGGTAAAATAAAAAGAGTACACTTTTAAAATGTACTCTTAGTATCTTTAATATCACTTATAAATAATCAGTATAATTTTTCTCTATCTGCCAATCCTTTCATTTCTTTTGCAGAAAAAATTGTGGCTTCAGTTATCTTAGCACCACCTAAAAGTCTAGCAATTTCGTGGATTTCTTCAGCTTTAGTAAGCTTTCTTATATTGGTTATAGTTTTATTATTTTCCACATTTTTTTCAATTACATAATGGGTATCCGCCATAGCCGCAATCTGTGGAAGATGGGTTATACATATAACCTGATGCTTTCTTGCTATAACCGACATTTTCTCCGCTACCTTTTGAGCAGTTCTACCACTTATACCCACATCAATTTCGTCAAATATAAGGGTCGGAGTATCATCCGCGTAGGCAAGACAAGACTTTATTGCAAGCATAACTCTTGACAATTCTCCTCCAGATGCAACCTCATATAGTGGTCTCATCTTTTCACCAACGTTAGTTGATATAACAAAAAATGCATCGTCATTTCCAGATGGTGAATACTTTTCCAGCTTATTAAACTCCATATCAAACTCAACACTCATAAAATTAAGCTCTTCAAGAGAATTTTTTATCAACTGGCAAAGCTCTTTTGCAAAATCTTTTCTCAAAGCTGTTAACTGGTCGCACTCTTCTTTAAGTCGACCTTCCGCCTCTTTAAATGAATCAAGAAGCTCATTCATATAATCTTCATAGTCAAGAAGCTTAGAATACTCTGTTTCAAAAGACAAAAGATTATTCTTTATATCTGGTATAGTTCTGCCATATTTTGATTTTAAAGAATTAATCTGATTAAGACGTTCCTCTACTCTGTTAAACTCTTGAGGATCAAACTCCATATCCTTCATATACTGGTTTAACTCTCTGTTAAAATCATTTAACATACCATCCACATCCTGAAGTATGGTATATGTACCGGCTAAATCACCATCCAAATCGGTAAGTCTACCCATTAAAGTCACTGCTCTTCCAATGAAGTCCGCTGCAGAATCCTGACTGTTGTAGCCTGTAAGCTTGTATATATTATCAGCGGTGGCAAGAATTTCTTTTGAATTAACAGCTTTCTTATAGAAGCTTTCTAATTCCTCATCCTCACCTTCCTTTAAGGATGCATTCTTAATTTCATCTATACGATACTTTAAGTAATCTACCTGCTTTACCCTTTCAGCTTCATCCATAGAGTTATCGCGAATCTTACTAGCTATATCAACATACTCTTTATAGAGCTTTGCAACACTGTTTCTTTTTTCTAGAATTGTATCTCCACCAAACTTATCTAGAATATCCATGTGTTTGGATGCCTTAAGTAGTGTCTGCTGTTCGTGTTGGGCATGTAAATCAATGAGAATTGCAGCAACTTCTTTAAGCTTTGATGTAGTAACTGTGTTGTCATTTATTCTATTAATTGTTCTTCCGTTAGGACTAAGTCTTCTGGAAATAAGAATTTCTCTTTCATCACCAGAATCCACATCAATATCCAGAAGCTGATTATTTATCTCTTCGCTATCTACAGTAAAAAGAAGCTCTACCAAGCCATCTTTTTCTTCATCTCTCAGTAATTCCTTTTGAAATTTGCCTCCGAGACATATTCCAAGAGAGCCAATTATGATTGACTTTCCCGCTCCTGTTTCTCCTGTAAGTATGTTAAGCTTATCCTCAAAACTGATATCTATCTCGTCTATTAAAGCAATGTTTTTAATATGCATATTTAGCAACATTTTTTATCTCTCCAATTATAGTTTCCGAAAGACTACTATCTTTTATAGCTAGAAAAAGGGTGTCATCTCCTGCTATACATCCCATAACCCCTTCTATATGATGGTTGTCAATGGCTGCGCCCACCGCCATAGCCATTCCGGAAACAGTCTTAATTACAATAATATTTTCAGCTGCATCTATAGATAAAATCCATTTACCCATAACCTGCTTGTAGGAATCCATATTACTTTTTTCTATGCCTGAACCAACTACATATTTGTGTTTGTTGCCGTTATAGGTTATCTTTGTAATATTTAATTCCCTGATATCTCGAGAAATAGTTGCCTGGGTTGTATTGTAGCCCTGCGCCAAAAGCTTACCCAGCAATTCTTCCTGAGTTTCTATATTATTCTCTGTAATAATCTGTATAATGGCATCTTTTCTTTTTTGCTTCAAATTGTTAGCCCCCTATCTTGTCCCTGAGTACACTATAAAAGTTTACGTCGTACATCTTTATAAGGCTTATCTCTCTTTCTGATAAAGAAACGCTCACATAATCTCCTGCTGAAAGCTCCATATTATTGTCACCGTCAAAGGATACTATAGCTTCCGTCTCTTGTGTTCTACGTTTTTTTACAATCTCAATTCGTATTTTATCAGAAGAATCAAATACTACACTCTTTGATGTAAGCGAATGAGGTGATATAGGTGTAACAACTATAGCCTTTGATTTTGGACTTACAATAGGTCCACCTGCGGATAGGTTGTATCCTGTAGAACCTGTAGGTGTTGCAACAATAACCCCATCAGCCTCGTAGGTATCTAAAAGTTGTTCATTAACATATATACTAAGTCCGATTATACGTGAAAAACCTGCTCTGGTTATAACCACGTCATTCAAAGAGTGATATACCTTGTCCTTTACCCTTCCTTCCACCATCATACGTTTTTCAATGGTGAAGTCATTATTTAGTAATCTGTCCAAGGCTATGTACACATTAGACTCCTCCACCTCAGTAAGAAACCCCATAGTCCCAAGGTTTATTCCAAGTATAGGTATATTGTGAGTCCCTACTGCATGGGCAGCTCTAAGCATAGTTCCATCTCCACCTAGTACAATAACTGCCTCCACGCCTCTTATAAGTTCCTCTTTGATATGAAGACCATCATAATCCTTGCTTATGTCACTGGCAATTACAGCTTCAGCCTTTCGCTCTGACAAATATTTAGTTATCTTCTTGCTTAGTGCCAGATCGATATCCTTATCATTATTGGCAAGTATAAGAAATTTATCCATTTTACACTTCCTTATCAAGAGTCTGATGAGATGCTTCCACCACATCATGTATATTTATAGATGAATTATCACCCAATGCTTCGTATTCATTTTTGCTCTTTGTCAAGTAAAGCAAATATTCTATGTTACCTTCTGGTCCCTTAACTGGGGAAAAATCCAGCTTCAGTGGAAAAAGTTCAATTGACTCGGCATAGCCTTTTACCATATCTATAACTTCTTCATGGACTTTTTTATCTCTCACTACACCTTTTTTTCCAACCTTTTCTCTTCCTGCTTCAAACTGTGGTTTTATAAGACATACTATATGTCCATCTTCCTTTAAAAGTTCTTTAACAGGGAGTAAAACCTTTGTAAGAGATATAAAGGATACGTCAATAGACGCAAAATCCAATACATCATCTATATCTTCAGGTGTGACATATCGTATATTGGTCTTCTCCATGCAAACAACTCTCTCATCATTGCGAAGCTTCCAATCAAGCTGTCCATGTCCCACATCTACTGCGTACACCTTTGTAGCACCATTCTGAAGCATACAGTCTGTAAATCCACCTGTAGATGAACCTACATCCATACAAACATAGTCGTTAAGCTTAAGACCAAATTCATTCATCGCTTTTTCAAGCTTAAGCCCACCCCTACTAACATATCTTAGGGTATTGCCTTTCACCTGAATGTCCACTGTATCTGGAAATGTGGTTCCAGCCTTATCTTCTTTATTGCCATCAACATATACTATACCAGACATTATGATAGCTTTTGCCTTTTCTCTTGACGAGGCAAGACCTCTTGCCACTAAAAGCACATCTAATCGTTCTTTTTTAACCTTTTCTGCCATTTTGTCTCCTAAAAATCACTACATATATGATTTTATCTTTTCATATATTCTCTTGGCATCAATACCAAGTTTTTCTCGCAATACCTCAATCTTACCATGTTCTACTTTCTTTTCTTTGATAGCGGCATTTATATGCGTTAAGGTTTGCTTATCCATATATCCTTTTTCTGTAAACTTTGCAGCTACCTTTTCTCCGTAACCACCGCTCTCAACATTTTCCTCCATAGTGACAACTAATCTGTGATTATTTGCCACCTCAGATAACATATCCTCGTCTACCCAAGATATAAATCTGGCATTTATAAGGGATGCTGATATATTATCATCTAATAACATGTTGCGAAGCTTCTCGGCCTCCTCAACCATAGCTCCCACAGCAATTATGGCAACCTCTTTACCCTTGTATATCCATTCGCTCTTGCCATATTCTATAGGCTCACAAAATTCCTTTAAACCATTATAGGCATATCCTCTTCCATACTTTATGGCGATTGGGCCGTCATAAGACACCGCAAAGTCCATCATGGCCTTCAACTCATAACTATTCTTTGGGGCAACCACTGTCATCCCTGGAAGATGAGAAAGGTAGGATATATCATATATTCCTTGATGGGTTTCTCCATCCTGTCCTACAAGTCCAGACCTATCTATAGCAAATATCACATGAAGATTTTGTAAGCACACATCATGAAGCAACTGATCATAGGCACGTTGCAAGAAAGATGAATAGATAGCTACAACTGGAATAAGTCCCGCTGCTGCCATACCTGCAGCAAAGGTTACCGCATGCTGCTCAGCTATACCTACATCAAAGGCTCTATCCGGATAATTTTTTGTAAAATCCGTAAGACCTGTACCCTTGGTCATAGCCGCAGTAACAGATACCAATTCCTTATTACTTTCGCCTAATTTTACAAGATGCTTGCCAAATACATCAGTGTAGGTAAGTCCACTAGGCTTAGTAATCAGCTTGCCTGTCTTATCATCAAAAGGCGAAATGCCATGAAAATAAGAAGGATACTTCTCTGCCAAGGAATATCCTTTTCCTTTTTTTGTTTTCACATGTATAATAATTGGCTTATTTAATTTAAATGCCTTATTAAATGTTGAAACCATAGACTCCACATCGTGTCCATCAATAGGTCCAACATAAGTTATACCAAGCTCTTCAAAGAACATACCAGGAACCAAAAACTGCTTTATTGTATCCTTTGAATGCTTAAGAGTTTTAGCTACCTTTTTTCCCACCGCTGAGCCAAGAAGACTATTCTCAACCCCTGACTTAAAATCATTATAGGCAGAACCAACTCTGATATTATTTAAATACTTAGATAAACCACCAACATTTTTATCTATAGACATCTCGTTGTCATTTAAAATAATTACGCAACCTGTCCTTGTCTGCGCCAAACTATTGATAGCCTCATATGCCATACCGCCAGTCATAGAACCATCACCTATAACTGCTGCCACACGTTCTTTTTTTCCTCGCATATCTCTTGCTACCGCATAACCCATAGCGGCAGAGATGCTAGTAGAACTATGGCCTGTATTAAAGGCATCACAAGAGCTTTCACCTCTCTTAGGAAAACCACTCATACCGCCGTACTCTCTAAGAGTTTCAAAACCATCTTTTCTTCCAGTTAATATCTTATGGGTATAAGCTTGATGTCCCACATCGAAAATAAGTTTATCCTCTGGAAAATTCATACAAAGATGCAATGCCATAGTAAGCTCAACAGAACCCAAATTGGAAGCCAAGTGACCACCTTTTTTACTAACCTTCTCTATAAGAAAATGTCTTATATCCTTGGCTAATTCATCATATTCTTTGGGATTTATCTTCTTTATGTCATTTTCTTTTTGTATTTTGTCTAATACATTCATACTATCTGTCCCTATCAATCAACTGAGTAATAAGATTAATTAATGATTCCTTCGCATTATTGTCTGTTACATTTAATTCACTAAGAATATTATTAGCTTTATCTGACATATTATTAACATACTGGCGAGACTTTTCCATGCCATGCATAGTTACATATGTATATTTTTCATTTTTTTCATCACTTAAAACTGGCTTGCCCAATGCTTTTTCATCTCCGACAATATCCAATATATCATCCTGTACCTGAAAAGCCATACCAACAGCACGTGCCACTTGTCCAATTTTATCTACTTCATCCCCTGAAGCACCGCCAAGCAAGGCACCAATAGTCATAGCACATTCAATAAGGGCAGAAGTTTTATTGATATATATATATTCTATTTCTTCATCTGTAAGAGGACTACCTGACTTAATAACATCTAAAGTCTGACCGCCTATCATACCATATATGCCTGGTTTTGAAGCAAGAACAGAAAATGCCTTCTCTACATTAACATCTCCCGGCTTAACACTAAAAGCTTGTGCAGCTACCGAAAATGCATAATTCAGCAAGCCATCACCTGCTAATATAGCAATATCTTCGCCAAACTTAACATGTACCGTAGGCTTACCACGTCTTAATTCATCATTGTCAAGTGCAGGCAAATCGTCATGAATAAGAGAATATGTGTGAATCATCTCAATAGCTGCCATAAATGGACCAATAAGCTCTTCATTATCCTCTTTTTTAAACATATCAAAACAAAGCTTCATCATCATAGGACGAAGCCTTTTTCCACCTGCCATAAATGCATAGTTCATTGCCTGAATAACCTTTATTGGATATCCAGACTCCTCTGGCAAATATCTATATATAATCTTTTCAATATCTTCAGTACTATACTTCATTTAGAATCTGTATCTCCTTTTCTACACCCTCTAAATTAGCCTTACAAGCAGATACTAACTTTACTCCTTCAGCATAAAGGGCAAGAGAATCCTTAAGACTAACCTCTGGGCTTTCTAACTGCTCATTAATCTTTGCTAATCTCTCAAACGCTTCCTCTATAACAATATCTTTATCTAAATTATTATCCATATTATCTCCTATCTACTGTCATAACTTCTGCTTGTATATCTCCGTCATGAAGAGTGATTTTTATCAAATCTCCCCCATTTACTTCTTTTGTAGAAGTAAGAGGCATATCATCAGAAGAAATATATCCAAATCCATTTACAAGCTTAGCTGTTGGGGAAAGACCATTGAGTTTTGCGGTTAAAATTTCTAAGCTATGTAGCTTAGAATCATATTTTGCCTTCATAGCAAGCTTCATTTTTTCGTATAAATCAGAAAGATACTGATTTTGCTGTTCTAATTTACTAACTGGATTAAGAAGTAACAGCTTGCTCGCATAGCTATCTAACTTAAGTCTTGCCACAGAAAGCTTATTATCCATATGCATTCTGAGTGTTCTCTCCAGATTACTCAGCTGTTCAATACTTGTCATTATATCAGGTATTGCCAACTCACATGCCGCAGACGGTGTTGGAGCTCTAAGGTCCGCTGCATAATCAGAAAGAGTTATATCTATCTCATGTCCTGTACCAGATATAATAGGCGTTTTTGCCTCATATATGGCTCGCACAACCTTTTCTTCATTAAATGCCCATAAATCCTCCATGGAACCACCACCTCTACCAACGATAATGGTATCCATATCCATGGAATCTAAGGTTCTTATACCTGCAACAATAGTATCTGCTGCACCCTCACCTTGCACCTTTGCCGGATATAAAACTAACTGTACATAAGGGTTACGTCTTCTGGCAATATTGATAATATCTTGTATTGCCGCTCCCGTTTTAGCAGTTACTATACCAACCTTTTTTGGAAACTTAGGTATGGGCTTTTTCTTATCAAAATCAAACAAGCCCTCCTCATTGAGCATAGCTTTAAGTCTTTCAAATTCCTCATGCAATCTTCCTGCACCATCAAGTCTAATCTTTGATGCATAAAGTTGATACCTACCATCTCTTTCATACACACCTATGCTTCCAGACACAATTACAGATTGACCATCCTTCATAGGAAAATCAAGACCTGTAACTGCATTACCCTTAAACATAACTGCCGGCAAGGAGCCTGTTTCATCTTTTAGGGAAAAATAAATGTGTCCCAGGCTATGATACTTACAGTTTGATACCTCACCTTTTATGGTGATACTCTTAAGCATATAATCCTGGGTTATAATATTTTTTATGTAGTTATTTACCTGTCCAACAGAAAAAATCTTCATAGCTATTCTTCTACTTTTGCCAATAATCCATTGATAAAGCTTCTTGCTTCCTCATTACAATATATCTTGGAAAGCTCAACTGCTTCATTTATAGCTACCTTAAACGGAACATCCTCATCATACTTCATCTCATAAACAGCCAAACGAAGTATAGCAAGCTCAGCCTTACCAAGTCTTTCAATTCTCCAACCATCTGAAATATCTACTATAAGGGCATCTATCTCATCGATAAGACCAATAATATTATTAGTCTTATCGATAATATATGTCTTATCCTTATCTTCTATATCTTCCATATCAGAAATAGAAAAATCAATCTGCTCTTTCATCTCTTCTATTGTATTAAATTCTACTCTAAATAAAATACGAAATATACTCTCTCTAAGAGCTCTTCTAGTCATAACTAAACCTGCCTTTTAACTAATTCTTCTCTAATTTGATACCTGATACAACTACGTTTACAACATTAACAGTAAGTCCTGTCATATTTTCTATAGACTGCTTAACTTTTGACTGAACTTCCTCAGATACCTTTTTGATATTGTTGCCGTATTCAAGCTCTAAAGAGATATCAACGTTAACTCCGCCCTCTGCAATCATAATTTTAACACCATTAGCAAGGTTCCTTTTTCCAAGTTTTCCAACTAATTCCTTTGAAATATTACCTGTTAACTTAGAAACACCCTTAACCTCAATAGCTGCAATACCTGCAATTGATGCCACCACATCATCTGCAATTCTGATTTTACCAATATTGTTACCGTCTTTATTATATTCGCCCATTAAAAAAGCCTCCTTATCACAAAAATATAGTCTATATAATTATACCCAATTATTTGTGATAATGCAACAAATTAGTATTATTCTACAACGGATGTAATTACAATCTGATCAATAGTACAATTAGTCTTTCTCACAATTATATCTTCAATCTGTGCTCTCTCCACATCAGTAAGCTCTTCCTTGTCAACTATGACATCTACAGAGCCCTCACCTATGGACACAATGGCATTGCCAAAGCCCTTTGCAGAAAGAATGGTTTCAGCCTCAGCCTCTTTTTCCATGTCCTCTGTAAGCTTAATATATGCCTCTGTTGCCGCCTCTACCGAAGCCTGATCCATACCGTCATTATTTATAATCTCAAGATAATATTCTTTACTTTTAGAGCGAACCTGCTCTCTGTTAAGCTTAATTGTAACTAAATTAGTTGTGGTTGGGTTTGTTGATGTAAGTACTGCTTCCCCTATATCTTCCTCATCTGAATTAAGTTCTATGTTCTCCCCATCCTCCATCTCATCAATGGTTATCTCCCCTGCATTTGCCTCCATCTCGGTCTGGGCAAATGCAGATTCTGTAACCTCCTCCGTTGTCTTTTCTCCATCGGATAAATCTACAGTATTTCCCGAAAAATTAATATAACCCGCCACACCTAAAAGAACTGTAAGTGCAGCGATTATTACCTGATTTTTCTTTACATACTTTTTCATAGAAAAAACCTCCTAGTTTTTAGTCATCACCGCCACTTTATGGGCCGGCAAATCAAAAAGAGCACAAACTGCAAAAGCTATATCAGATAAAGCCTGACTATCCTTCACATCTGCTACTACTATAACTCCTTCCACTATAAATTGTTCTTCTCCACCGTTATAATAATAGTCACTTTTTTCATCAGAGGACACTCTTACCATAACCTGTATAGTTCCTTCTCCATAAGACTTTTCCAATATACTCTTTAGTTTATTTTCATAATATTCCTCGTAGTACTTGTAATCCTCCTCATAGGATGTCTCACTATCATCTATGGCAGAAGATTTATCCACTTCCTCTTTTACAGGCATTATGATGATTAGTATAAGCACTCCTGCCAAAATAATAGTTATTATCTTTGATAATTTTTCATTTTTTTTTAAATTAAACTCCATAACATCACCGATTTACTATATATATATTATCTGTTTCCACATTATAGACATCTGAAATTTTATTTTTTAAATATTCCATATCCTCAGAGTCAAAACCAGCATTATCTCCCGCTGTCCTATCGTAGTTAATTGTACATTTTAATATTTCATATTCTTCGTTCGTTATAACCTCCACCTTAAGAACTATAAATCCTTCCTCCTTTAGATACCTACTTATTGAATCCCCTACGCTAAGCTCATAGTAATCACTTATACCTTCTTTTTCATCACCCTTGTAAGAATATATACCACTACTCATATCTGACATTATTTTGTCCAAATCAACAAACCCAATGTTAAATAGCTGTGTTATAGGTTCTACCATGATGACAAGAAGTAACAAGCCCGTAAAAAAATGTATGTACTTTTTATAATTGCTTCCAGGTGAAAGATTAACTAATATGCCAGAAAGAATTAGATATATAATTATGCTTTTCATCCATCCATATAACATATTACCCTCCACTGCTGGCATAAGCCATAATAGCTATAGTTAGCACAAAAAGAACCACTGAGGAAAATATGGTCTGCAAAAGCAAAGACATACCAGACGCCAATGCCTCCACACCATTAACATAGCGTTTTTCTCCCACAGGCTGTATCAAAACTCCTGTAAGTCTTACAGCAAACATCAAAAAAAATGTTTTTATTACAGGAATAAGCACTATAATCAAAATTATGATTATTCCAGCTATTCCTATACTATTTTTCACCACTGCCCCGGCTCCAAGTAAGGTTCCCGCCAATACAGATGTAATTCCACCTCCCGGCAGCGACGATATAATCTTACTCATAGTATTTTTATTTAAGGCGTCTATCTGTGGCTCAATCAAACTTTTAATTATATTCAGACCCGCAATAAAAACCACTATGGTTTTCAACAGCCAGCTAACCATATTCTTAATCAGTTTACAAAGCTTAGAAAAGCTATCTTCTTTATTCAAATTATTTACAAGAGAAACTATTACATAAAATTTAATCATAGGAATAATGAATCTGAGAATAACTACTTGTACCAACCATACTCCCAGGAGAATCACCTCATACATGCCCGCCGATGTGGTGATGTGTCCGAGAAAATTCATTGCCAAAGCATAAAGTGGTACTATAATTCTTATAAGAACAAGAACTTTTTCTATTGAACCGCTCACTAACTCCAAGGATACAGAAAAGGAAGTGAGCATAATTGAAGTTATAATAAGATATGTTACATAAAAACCATTTTCACTTACAAAAGCATTGCCAAAGGAACCTGATAGGTTGACAAACACTGAGCCCATTAAAACAATTATTATAAGCTGCAGCATTAAAGACCTATTAACCAACACTTCTCCTAATAGAAGATTTTTTATAGCAGAGATAATGTATTTGGATACATATTCACTGTCCCCCTTTATGAGTCCGTCAATAATATTAGATAAACTAATATGATTCCCAATTCCTGCTGCATCTATTTGTCTTTCTATATCCTTTATCTGAAGCATATCATATAGCTCCTGGTAGGTTCTTTCGTAATCAGAACTATATTCCACCTCATAAGGTTCTTCTATTTCTGTTGTGGCTTCATATTCTTGTGAGCCTTCTTCTGCACATACGTCTATCTTAAACACCAAACAAAAAAAGATAAGCACTAACATAATTTTTCTAAACATATGCTTCATATATTACCTGCCTAACATTTTCACATCATTTCAAGTATAGTCTCAATAACCTGCAATAAAACAGGCATAGAAATCATAAGCATAGTAATTTTCCCTGTTAAATCAATTTGAGCTGCTACAGCGCTATATCCAGCATCTTTGCTTATAGAAGATGCAAATTCACATATGTATGCAATACCGATTAATTTTATTAAGATAAAAAGATAAGAGCTGTCAATCTGTATGTGGTTAGTTATATCCTTTAAGGAATCTATAATTATTCTCATTCTAGATACACATAAACCAATTATAGACATACATATGGCTAGACTTATAAGACTACTTATCTCTGGATTTCTGCTTTTTAAACTGAGGGCCATAATAACTCCTATAATCACCACTGACATTATGGCTCCTATGCTCATTTTACATACCCCCGAAATCAAATAATAAATTTATATTTTGAAATAGCTCATATATGTAAGGAACAATCCAAGATAATACAATAATTAAGCCTGCTAAACTTACCAGATATGCTTGATCATCTCTTCCTGAATGCTTAAGTACTTGATTTAAAAGGGATACTATAATACCAACTGCCCCTATTTTAAATATAATCTGTATGGTCATAAAAACACCCCTAATAAAAAATTAAAGCAAGATAACTACCAAAAAAATGCCTCCTAAGGTCCCTAATATCACTGACACTTTCATATTGTTAGCTAATACCTCATCTAAATTTAAAATAACACTATGTAGATTTTCCTTTTGTAATTCCAGACCCATCTTTATAGCTTTCATATCTAGATACCCTAGGGCTTGTCCAATCAAAACAAGCTCTTTTATATCACTTTTTTTAAGATGGGTTTTTCTCTGTAATATATCTAAAGACCTGTCCCAAATATGAGAAAATGAATCATTATAGTCCTCCTCCAATTCATCAGCTACATAATTAAGCCATTCATCAAAGGGCTCAGCACACCTTGTCCTAGCCCCTCTTAGGGCTTCTTTTATAAGAGCATTATTGTAGCGAATTTCTCCTTCTATATGGTTTATGATTCTTTCTATCTGCCTTAGCTCATCCACCCTTTTTTTCATAGAAATGGCAAACATAAACCCCAAAGATACGCATCCAACAACAACCATAATGATACCTGCTAATTTGCAAGCGAATAGGAATGAATATATAGCTCATTTCCCCTCTCATCAAATACATTTTCTATGGTTCCAATCCCTCTGCTTCTTCCTAAAACCACATATCTGTCAAAAACTTTTTCTTCCACAAGCTTTCTAAGAATAGGCTTAGTTCTTATATCATCTATGGAATCTCCATGGACAGTAGCAATAATTCCACATCCACAATTAATCACGTAAGCTATAGCATCTATATCCTCTCTACTTCCAATCTCATCTACCGCTATAACTCTTGGATTCATAGACCTAAGCAGCATAAGCATCCCCTCTGCCTTAGGACAACAATCCAATACGTCCGTTCTAATTCCTACATCGTTTTGAGGTATGCCCATATAACAGGCAGCAATTTCAGAACGCTCATCTACTACCCCTACATTCATTCCTTTTGCATAGTTGTTTCCGTTGGATATACACCGTATAACATCTCTGAGCAAAGTAGTTTTTCCGCAAGACGGTGGAGATATGATAAGAGTATGAAGTATCCTACCGTCACTTATTATGTATGGCAACAATTCCATAGCACATCCCTTAATTTGATGAGCCATTCTTATATTAATAAATGATATGTTTTTCACGTTTTTTATTCTCCTATTATCCATAACTACCTGACCTGCCAAACCAATACGATGCCCGCCTCTTACTGTTATAAATCCTTGTTTCAGCTCTTCTTCGTACGCGTACAATGAATAATCTGAGGCATAATCTAAAATATTCTTTACGTCCATAGCAGATACTATATAAGCCAAATCTTCATTGTCTGTTAATCCCTGGCTTTCATTTATAAACCAATCCTTCCCCGCAAAGGAAAGGACAAGTGGACGTTCCACCCGTATCCTTAATTCTAATAAGCTGTCATAATCTATACATATTTTAGAAAACATACATCTTATAGGCGGTGACAGAAATCTTAGAATTTCATTTTTCAAAGTTTTCACCCCTTAAGATATATATATGCTTACATAATGAAAATATGACCTAAAAAATAGTTGAAAAAATATGTCATTTATATTAGAATTAGGTATATGCGATTTTAAGGAGGATTATTATGATTTCAGCAGGCGATTTTAGAAATGGTGTTACTATAGAATTAGAGGGTAACATTTACCAGATTATTGAATTCCAGCATGTTAAGCCAGGTAAGGGTGCTGCTTTCGTTAGAACAAAGCTTAAGAATATAAAGAGTGGCGGTGTTATCGAGAAGACTTTCCGTCCAACAGAAAAGTGTCCTAAGGCTCATATCGACAGAAAGGATATGCAGTACTTATATGCAGATGGCGACTTATATAACTTTATGGATATGGAAACTTACGATCAGATAGCTATTAATGCAGACGTTATCGGCGATTCTCTTAAGTTTGTTAAGGAGAACGAGGTATGTAAGATTAACTCTCACAATGGTGTAGTATTTGCAGTTGAGGCACCTTTATTCGTAGAGCTCCTCATTACTGAGTGTGAGCCAGGTGTTAAGGGTGATACTGCTACTGGTGCTACTAAGCCATGTACAGTTGAGACTGGTGCTACTCTTAACGTTCCATTATTCGTTAATCAGGGTGATACAATTAAGATTGATACAAGAACTGGTGAGTATCTCTCAAGAGTATAATATTATTATATATAATTTGTACAAAGAATAAAAAATAAGCATATATATTCATAAATGTTTTATGATATATATGCTTATTTTTTATGCATATTATTTTATGCATATTAATTCTTTAGGGGATGTGGTAAGGTTCTTGTAGCCTTCCTTAGTTACTAATATAAGGTCTTCTATACGAACACCGAACTTTCCCGGAAGATATATGCCCGGTTCTACTGTAAGCACCATTCCCTCTTCTAATATAGTATCACATTTTCTGGAAAAGCGTGGTTCCTCATGAATATATAGTCCTACACTATGGCCAAGTCCATGTCCAAAATATTCTCCATATCCAGCAGCTGTTATAATATCCCTTGCAACTGCATCTATATCGGAGCACTTCATCCCTGGCTTGATATACTTCATAGCTTCAAGTTGAGCCTTAAGTACGATTTCATATACCTCCTGCTGTTCCTTGACCGGATTTGAGCCAATAAAGATGGTTCTCGTCATATCTGAGCAATATCCCTTATATATACAACCAAAATCCATAGTAAGGAAATCTCCCTCTTCTATAACTCTGTCTGTAGGAACTGCATGAGGAAGTGATGAATTAGCTCCTGAGGCTGCTATGGTGTCGAAACTTAAACCCTCTGCTCCTAATTTCTTCATAGTATACTCTAGCTCTAATGCTACCTCTTTTTCTGTCATGCCTGGCTTAATGTATGTCAGTATATGAGAAAAAGCTTCATCACCTATAGCTTCTGCTTTGGCAATATACTCTATCTCTTTTTCAGATTTTATCATTCTTAGAGCATTTATCTTTTCTTCTAACTCTACTAATGTAATTTTATCTCCAAAAGCCTTGAAAAATTCATCTGCAAAGGCCTTGTACTGTTTGTATGAAATATGCACATTTTCAAAGCCGATGTTTATAGTTTTATCCACACTCGCCTGTGTATCCTCGAAATGAGTCGATAATAGTCGACTTATGGTTTTAGAATAGCCCTCTAACCCAACATCAATACACTCACAATCAGGAGCCTCTATGCTTACCTGCTCTGTATATCGAGAATCCGTTAATATATATATTTTATCCTCTGAAACTAACATACACCCCGTATGGCCAGTATATCCTGTTAGGTAATGTATATTATACCCATCTGTTATAATCGCAGCATCTAAATTATTTTCTTTTATTATGTTGATAAGTCTGTTCATATTTCAATCTCCGTAATAATGGTTTTATACTGTTTTATACATATTAACATTTTATCCATAACTTTTAAACAATATATTTTGATAATAGAAAGGTTAGTAACAATTTACTAACATATTATACACATAAAATAAAAAGAGGCGAAGATTTATCTTCGCCTCTAAAAGCATTAAGCTATTTTAAGTTAAGTTGTATAATTTGTCCTTATACTCTACTTTAATCTTCTTGTATGTCTTATTGCCGTTTGAATCAGTTAACTGAATAACAATATATACATACTTACCGTTAGTAAGGTATGATGGATCAATCAAGAGATTATCGTAATCTTCACCTGTTGTAGAATCCTTAGGAACAAATGTAAGCTTACCTGATGTAACTTCATTTGATCCATACTTCTTAATCAACTTATCATTCTCACCACATCCAAGTACATTATCAAGCTCATAGTAAACCTTAATGTCCTTAAGTGTAACTCCGTTGCCGAGAGTAAAGTCAAAGGAGAAGAATGGTCTTGTAACTGACTCATCAAGCTTCATAACATACTCTGAACCGTACTTCTTAACTACATTGTTTGTTCTATTATCATCTGTTGATGAATAGTCAAATGCAGTTATTTCTGTTACTGGAACATTTGTAACTGAGTTACAGATAACATTGATATAGAGCATTCTCTCATCGTTGTTTTCCTTTAACTGACCAGTTACTCTTGTATGACCAGCACTACAGTAGTTCAAATTACCTATTGAGTAGATAAAGTAGTTATCTGTACCATCATGTGGTGTAGCTGCTTGAAGCTCAGAACCAGCCTTATTGTTGCTACCACCAGCAATTGTATACCATACAGATAAGTTATCATTCTGAAGGTCAAGTGCATAAGCCTGTGGATGGGTAGGTGCTATGTTAAGCTCATCACTAAGGTTGAATGGGAACATAGTCATAATACCCTTATTTGTCTTACTAGCCTTATTTGAACCTAAGTTCGCAGGTAAAGCTGTATAACCATTTGCAGTAAGTGCCTTAATATTTACAGAAGCATACTTATATGGTGAATATGGTCTGTTATCGTTGTGACCAAGATTCATTGCATCTGTAAATGCATAGATTGGTGAGTAATACTTGTACTTAGCCTGTGATGAAGCACTAGCATGAACTGTACCCATATCATCTTTCCATGTAAAGAATCTGCTTGTATCTGTTGTTGGCTTATGTGAAAGGTTAATTAAGTTATACTCTGTAGAACTATAACCATCCTTAAGCTTATATGGTAAGAACCATATATCGTTGGCAGTGTAAGTCTTTTCTTCAGTTCTAACTGTATAGTTTGGTACATCAAACTTAACTATTCCATTTTCATCTGTTGTTCCAGTATAAGTATTTCCATGGATTACAGCAGTTACATTGCCATTCTTTAATAAATTTCCATTAGATGAATATACAGTTATACTGTACTCAATATTCTCACCCGCAGCAATTCTATTTCCGCCAAATGTAACATTATTAATATTCATATCTCCTGTTAAATTTACAGCAAATGAAATAGTATCATACTTTGATGATAACTGCAGATTAAAGTCCTTATTGTTAACCTTAATACTGCCATTCTCTTTGTCATTTCCAATGATATAGTCTTTTGTCTCAACAGTTACCTTCTGGGATGTACCAGCAAGAGAAGCATCAAGCTCCATATGGTTCTTATCCATACCATACTTATCAATCAAGGCTGCTGTCAACTTATGAGCACCATTGTCTGAATACTTAGTCAATGTATCATGGAACATAAGCATACTACCACCAGCATCGATATAATCAGTAAGAGCCTTTAATGCCACCTCTGTCTCAATATCATCACCACAGAATGACTCTGCAGGTCCGATAACAACTGTCTCATAGCATCCGAATAACCAATTGTCAAAGTTCGCAACTCTATTAGCTTCCTCATACTCTTTTTCAAGGTCGATTCTAACATCAAGAGCATGTGCATATGTCTCATATAATGCCTTATACTCATCATAATGCCAATAAGCAGGCATATTATTAAGCTCTCTTATGTATAATACATAATCTTCATACTGACCTGACTTGTAGATATTATTAAATGCCTTGTTTGCGTAATCATTACCAGTTGAATCTTTAATACTGAGTACAAACTTCTTCAAGTTAAACTCTGCTAATGCAAGATCATAACCAGTTAATGCTGTCTCAATAGATGCAAGCTCTTCAGTTGATAAATTTACAAACTGTCTGCCTGGATAATTCTCCTCGAAGAAATCCTCAAACTTAACCTGAGCATCATAAGCATCCTTAGCAACATTTGCCACATCACGAAGCTCAGACTTAAGAAGTTCAATTTGCTCATCAGTAAGATTAGCTACATCCAACTCTGGATGATTTGTTGCTACATATGCATTGAATTCATCAATAACTGCCTGTGACGCCTCCTCAAACTCTCTTGAGTCCATAATATCGATATTGAAATCGAACATATCAGATACATCATCAGCATAGTTATAATACCAGTCATCCATACCAGTTGCACTATCGTATCTTACAATACCAAAATTATGTTCATGCTTACCAGTATATATACCTATTGCACAACCATTAGCATCAAGTCTATCATCACTAATCTTACCATCATATAAGTTAGTCTTATCATTATTAAGGAACTGCTCGCCATACCATGGATTTCTGTCTAATATCTCGATTGCTCTCTGACACTCTGTACAGAAAATAAGGTTAACCCATGTGTTTCCACCCTCTTTGTATGAATAAGCTTTTTCACTAGTTTTGTCTGGTAAAATCTGAAGAACTCTGACAGTCTTCTTTGTTGAATCACTTGTCTCCACATAAGCAAGCTTAGCTGTACTTACTGAAGCACCAGAAGCCTTATCAACAATTTCAAGTTTCCAATATACTGGTCCAGAATATCCAGAACCATATTTTTCTATAGTCGCAAGATTTGCAGTAATTTCCTTAACACTATCACCGCTTGCAATTATCTCGCTCTCCTCAAACATACTGTTCTTACTGTAGTCAGCATAAAGTTTTACTTCATAATTATTTGTACCTACTACATCGAACTTATATGCAAGAGATAATGTCTTTGTCTTAGTTGATGGATCATATACATTGTATACCGCTGGCATACTTGTAACTGCAAGTTTAGGTCTCTTGCTTGTTTTTGCATTATTATATAAATCATACAATACAGACTTTGCATCGGTATGAACATCATCATTCACATCACCAGCAAATACTTCTACCTCTCCAGTTAAAGTATCACCTAAAGCACCGCCATCATTATCAACATAATCAATACTATCCTTATCAAATCCCCAAATAACGTTTACCTTTGTTGTATCATCATCATAATTGTCACAATACAAAAGGAAATCATACATATTGGAATCTGGTGATATCTGATTCTGTAAATATGGGCTCTTCTTTGCTGCAATATTTGCCTTTATAGGATCATAAGCTGCCTTTACATCATCACTTATAATAACAGGCATACCAGCAGCAACAAAAGCCTTTAATTCTTCTAAACCATTGTAAGTAATATCATTACCATTTAATGTTACAAATGTTTCACTTGATGTATGTCCTGGAGCTGCATTAAAAGTTGTACCACTTGATACAGGACCTTCCTCAACATCAAGAACATTACGCATCATATCACCTACATTGGTGTACATAGTGTATACAGGTAAAATTTCCTTATTATTTGCAGTTTCCATCTTAAATCCAAAATCTGCAAATGCACCTATACTACGCCATTCATTTAATGGTTTTAAAGCAGATGTATTACCACCGATATAAACCATATCATAGTTTCCAAGAACTTCATCCTTGTTTGTTGCAAACTCCTCAGATGACATATGAACAACCTTAATCTGTCTTACGTCCATATTAAGAGCATCAGCAATCTTAGCCTCTGATAACTCCCAAGCATAATACTCAATTGTATCTGCATCAACTGCACTAGTAGTACCATCAGCATTAACTACAACTGTATTACCATTAGCATCAAGCTTAAGACCAAGTTGTTCTCTTGTTTTTCCATTAATCATTTCTGATGGTGTGGAATAGTATCCCTTCTTCGCAGCTGCAATAGTAGTATCAATTGGGTAACATGGCTGAATCTCAAGTACTGTAAACATAGTAGATGTTGATCCTGGTCCACCGATTCCTCTGTATGAACCACCATTGATTATGTCCGCAATAACCTTGCAAGTACCTGCATTATTACTTGACATAATAATTTCCATCTCTGCCTTAGTTGTAACCATAACGTTCGGATATCTCTCCACACCGTCCTCAGTTGCAACCATATAGAAGAGTTCATGATAATTTGTCTTAGTAGAATCACCTACATTTAAATTACCTGAGCCATTATTAACATTGTTGCTTACAGTATATATATCACCAAAAATGATATGAACCTTACTGTACATCGCACCAACTAATCTCTTATAAAATTCTGTATCTGAAAGATCCTTACCCTTAAGATCATCCTCAAAAATAACTAAGTCATATTTGCTGTAATCAAAAGTAGTATCTTTCTGTAAATCAGCGAAAGATATTTCTGATACTAAAGCATACTCTGGCTTATATGCAGAATACTTAGCACTATAACCTGTTGTATAGAGTGCTGTATTCTTAATATTATAAAGAGACTGGTTAGCCTTAAGCTCAATCTCTTTAGCCACATTTGTTGCATCAATCTCACTTAAAGTAGTAACTGAAGTAGCACCATCTAAAGCAAGCTCAAATCTTGTAGCTGTACCTGCCTTAATTGCTCCACCACCATTACTTACAACAAGGATTTCTGTCATCTGCTCAAATGTATCTGCTGCTGGATCCTCTTTTACATTTTTCCAACCGCCCATCTTAGCTCTACCACTTATGCTAATGAAAAGTGAATTATTACCTGCATAGAACTGTGTTGCTGATACACTCGTTCTCCAAGCATAAGTGTTATGCAAATAACCCTCTGCCTTGAAATAATCTACAGCAAGGTTATCAAAAAGAATTCCTGTTCCTGAAGAACCACCTCCACCGATATCAGTCGAACCACTATCAGCAGGGCTCTCAATAATGATTGGCTTATAATCACCTACTGCATACACATGAAGGAGATTATATAAATCCTCACCAAAATCATTTGTCTTAGTGTATGGATTTGAAGAATCATTACTGATATAAATAAAATCTGCGCTTGCGATATCTGCCAAAGCCGCAGTATTATCAGATGTCACCGCACCAGCATAATAGTATACATAATTTATCTTATCATCTGGCATAACATCATCAATTGTCTTGTTGCCATTTATGACATACTCCTTGAATCCACCCTTTTCTGCGAATTCACCAAAGGTAGTATATGGCTCACTCTCACCATCTTCAATAGCAACGGCCTTTGAACCAATCTCTACAATCTTGTATATCTCCGCATCCTTATCAAGAGAGTTCTTAACAATATAATCTATATTGGTAAGAGCTGCACCTGTGGCAACATCTGTTGTCTCTGTGCTTGTTCCTGCACCATTATTATCATTATCCGCAAAAGTGAAAGAGATAACTGTAACAGCAAGAGTCATAACAAGCATCATAGATAAAGCTAATATCGTAAGCTTTTTATTTCTTTTCATTATACTATTACCTCCCTTTCTACTGTTTTGCTCTTAATACATATGAGTTTCTAAACAATACCATACCCTGAGAATTATATGTCATATTCTTATCAGAGAACTTTAAGTCGAAACTAAATGTACCATCTGCTGGGTTTACAGTTACTATACAACCTGTAACAGTACCAGTTTCTGCACCGGTTTCATCTTTTATTGTGCTATAATTAAAGGATTCACTATATAGATAATCCTCTAAAGAATCTCCAGTGCCTGTATAATAATCATTAAGTGCTGTCATATAAGCATATTTTGTCTCATAGTATAATTTTTCAGCATCAAATGTAAATACAGTCCTCATTGTGTCATTCTCAGTATAAACATTCTCGCCTATACTTGAGGTAACATCACTTGTTGACCCGTCACTATTTACTCGTACTTCCTGCTTAATCTCTATAGTGACATCTGCTCCTGCTGCCTCAGACAAAAATGCATTTTTATACTTGTCTGCCTCAGCCTCTGTTGCATAAGCTGGGTCAAAAGGTACCGCAGATTCTACTATAATCTTTTCTGCATATATCTTTGTACCTGCAGGTAAAGAACTATACAATACAAAATTGTCTGTTCCATCATATTCTGCAGAACTTTTAATGTACTCCGCCTGAGCATCATCTCTTACGTAATAGGCTTTAGTAGAATTTAATTCAACGTTAACATCCTCACCTTCGAGACCAAACACAATCTCATCATCAGCATCTTTAGTGGTATAACCATAGATTATAATATCGTTAGCCTGCATCGCTGTGTCTACAAGATTGTTATAGGTTTCCTGAGCTGAATTATGAACGGTTATATCAGCCTTAGCTTTTTTATAACCTAAAACTCCTGAACCCATAAAAGAACTAACTGCAGTCATTACAAACGCAAGCATAGCCATGGCAATTATCAACTCAATAAGAGTGAAACCACTATTACTTTTACTATTTTTCTTCATAGTCCACCACTCCTTTTAATCTGTTTGATAACTACCATTCTTCTTAAGTCTAACAGTAGCAACAAGACTACTATTTGTCTTATAGAAGTTGTAATCTCCATCACCGAGTATACATCTTCCAGTTCTATCGAATACTATATATACTTCCTTTACTGAACTAGAACCTGCTGTGTTTGAAATTGTTTTTTCAACTCCAGTAGAATCTGTATACTTAATCTCTATTCTAGACGAAAGGCTTATACCTCTACCACCATTATTGTTTTCTGAATCAATAAATATGTACTTTGTAGCATCTGAAGTACCATCCGGATTATAATAACCCTTTTTTATGTAATTCTTGCCACCTTCTTTATATATCTTTAAACAATAACTATATGAAGGATATTTAACCTTATTTCCAGATGCATCTTCCATAACTACCATCTGATTCTTTGCCTTTGAACTTACATCAGACAATTCCGATGTAAACGTAACGGCAGCTTCTTTGGCTCTTGCTGAGTTAATTAGTGTTACTGTTACTGTAGCAACACCTGTCATAACAGCAATTATAGCAATAACTATAATCATTTCTACCAAAGAATAACCTTTATTATTAAGAAGGTGTCTACTCTTAGGTTTACTTTCCATCATAGTCACCTCCTACATTCTTCATCCAGTTAGTCATACTAACAACATCTGTATATGTTATAGCATCGATATTAACTGTTGTAGGATCAACTCCACCAGAACCACCTACGCCATTAATCGCTGGGTCATAGTTCTCATATTCTTTAAACAACTTTAAGATATATTCTGAATCTGGATCATCAGTTGCTGAGATGCAATCTCTAATTACACCTCTACAAACAGATGGACTTGCAGACAACTTAGTAAGTTTATCACCTATATAAATCTTACTACCAGATACAACCATACCATTAAATTCCTCAACATCTGAACCAAAAGTTACATTACCCTTACAGATAACTATACCATTTATTACAGAATCACCAGTAATGATTACATCTTCGTCAGATATCCATATCTTATATCCTGATAAAGTCTCTTTACCTGTTAAGTCTCTATCATTATCAATATTTGACATAACAATGTACTTGTTTATAGGTGTAATACTCTCACCCTCTGTTCCAAGCATTGTATCAACAAATGTCTTCTCTGTACTTGACACATCATAATGATCCAAATTCCACTTAATGTAGTTATACTCTTTCTCTAAATCTGCAGACATATCAAACGCATTGGCATTTGAACTATATGCTGCATCATTAAGTAACTTACTTGGAATGTCCTCCACTCCACTGGTTACAAGAGTAAACTCAAGATTTTCTGGTGTTGTCAAAGCTCCAGTTGAATACTTTCTAGTTGTAATGGCACCAGCTGAATATATATTTGCAGTAATTGAATCATTTATAGCTAATAATCCCTGATCAAAATCCTCATAATTGATAATATCAAGTAATTCGGTTTTTGGATTAGTTTCTATAGCATTTTCATAGAGAGCTACATATGTCTGAACAAAATCCGACTCAGAATCAATAGTTTCAGGTAATGTTCTCTTTGCTGCCTCAACTTGGGCAGTTGAATATAAATTAGACTCATTAGCAATTACTTCTTTTAATACCTGATAACCTGTTGCGAGATCTATATAATATACTGTCTTGTTTCCAACTTTCTCCTTTATTGCAAGAACATTGTTACCAAAGATTTCTACAGGGAAAAATCTCGCAAAAAAACCTTTGTTGCCCAATGCAATCTCAGCTGGTTCAGTATATTTGGTGTTAACATGTACAGCTGTATATGTCTTTCCACCAACCTCTACTGTTGCCTCTGCACCAAGACCTGACACATTATACATAAGCTGATTACTCTTAACAGAGATACTCTCACCTGTCTTATAATCTCTTATGTAATTTGTCTTATTATCAGTTGTTGTATATACTGGCTCGAAAGAATAAGTCTCTGTGTACACAGTTTCTGTTGACGCACTACTATCAACCTTCTTTGAAAGCTCAATATACGCTCTACCTGCAAGATAAAGTGAACTAGCTTTACTCAAATCAAGGGTTGATGATTCACCATTTATTACAATTGAACTACTGTTATAATGACCTCTATTCTCAGTTGTAGTCACAGCAGTAGTACCTTCATAGGTAGTTGTTGTAACAGCAAAATTAATTAAGTCAACAGTTGGAACAAATACTCTACTGTCCTTTGATGTACTATTACCATATCCAAAGTATGAACCCATAAGAGTGAACTTTGAACCTCTAGCATTAATCTCGGTATCATCTCGAACATATAAGTTACCACTCACATATAACTGTGAACCATTATACGCCCCTGTCGTATCTATGTCGCTCTTACCACCTAACACAACGTTATCTGTCCATACCTCAGGAGAAACACCTTGAGAACCAAATATGGTAAGTTCAGCTGTATCCATAACAGCAATTGTTCCCGGAACAATAACTGTTTCCGCCATAAGGGAAACATCTCTACCACTTATGTAAAGACCAGAATTCATACTCTTCTCATTCTCACCATTAAAAGTTGTATATTTCCCGTCAGCATCCAAAGCATAAATATTAACATAACCTGATGAAGTAGTTACAACACTTGTTGTCCCTTCAGCAGTGACTGTAGGAACCTTTGATGATACAGGTCCTACCATATATTTATAGTCACCCTGTGACATCTCAACAGCTTCCTTGTCGTTGTAACCCTTGTTATAATAATCTGCACCAGCATATAAGTTTCCACTGATATTTAATTGCAATGAATTAGTCAATGCTGAAATATTATTAGTGTTAGCAACTGCATCACCACCAGGAGTAAGGTTCATAGAGATAATCTCTATACCCATATCTCCAACTAAGGCATAATCAAATATCTTAGAATAATCAGACGCCATATTGTTAAAACTAACCTTAAAATCTGGTTCACTGATTACAATATCCGTAGAAATTGTCTGTACATATGTACCACTACCAGCAGACTTAGAATAATCCTGAATTCTAGTGAGTGTTACATTCTTGATAATAATCTGTTTAAGCTGACTTCCATCATATACAGTTTCCAAACTTATCTTATCATTATCAAGGTCGACAGTTTCATTAGTTATGTAACTCTGAAGAGTTGTAGCAAGGGTATCTGCACCCTGACTAAAATATGGATTAGCCATAATGTTCTGCATGAATTTCTCTTTGAACATCTTATTTGCTTCTTCATCACTTATAGTTACATATATACCTTTTTCCAAATCGTATCTAACCATATTTTCTACGGTATAGACATACGCATCTTTCATTTCTTCTATAGTATTGGCACCTACACCGGCATATATTTCCTGCATAGCCTGCTCTACATAATAGAAATTATCCTTTGCATTTAAATTCTGGAGTTTAAGCTTGTAGGCATAAGAAGCTGCAGAAAGTAATGCTCCGATAATAATTCCTATGAAAGCAAGTGAAACCACTACCATAATAATACTGGAACCGCGATTATCTAGTTTTTTATTAAATTTAAATATTTTCTTCAACTAATTCGCCCCCTTTGCTCCAGTAAATGTTACTGAGTTACAATTCTCATCCTCAGGTGTAAGAGTAACTGTTACAGTAAACAATCTATCATCCTTTGACTCTTCCTCATCAATAGCCTTAATATAAGTAGAATCTATAGCCGATGCTATTCTAGGTTTTACATTGGCCTCATCTGTACGATCCTTAAATGATGTTGTGAATATTGATACATCATAAGTAAACTGAGGATTTATAGGTGTTGCAACTCTGTCATCCTGAAGATTTAAGCTAGTGTAAATTGTAAACTTGTTATCATCTGTAATGGCATTTGCAGAAGCTACATTTACATTTACCTTAGTAATATTGGCAGTATGACCTGCATCTGCAGCATAGTCATTTGTCACATAATAATTATCATTATTATCCAGACTTTCTACAATACTTGCCTGAGATACATCATAGTATGTTGCTGTTGCCTGATCCCACAAAGGCTTATAAAGATATATCTTTGCATCCTTAACTTGATTATTTATAAGTAAGTAATCCTTGCTAGCATAGAATGTTACTATGTCGACAGAACCACCTACACCTGCCACTTTCTCTGTTTCAGTTGAAAATGGCTGATATTCAAGATATATTTCTGGACAAGTATTATCTACAACATCATAAGGAAATTCCTGTGTCCAAGCTGTATACTGCTTCTGTACAAACTTTGTTACACCTCCAGTTGTACTGAGATCGCCTTCATATACAACATCGACACTAATTGTATAACAGTTATTTGTATCATCCTTAATAATATTAAGAATAGTAAGCTTTCTAATATTTGAAGCATAATTGGTACTAGCAATAGCATTCTGTCCATTTACTTCCTGAGTCCACTTATCTCTATCATCCTTAACAGTACTATTCTTGTATAGTTCCATGATTTCCAAATAAAAATCATCTCTAGCCTGATCATCATACTCTGTAGCATAACCATTGATGAGAGCCATTCGGCTGGCATCTAAATCATGCATATTACCTATATTGAGCTCATTTGGATTGGTTGATGCAGCGCCTGAATATTCCTCGCAAATAATTTCTGATATATATCTATCATCTTCACCATCACCATCCACGTCTACATCAGTTAAGGTCTCATACTTTACTATACAACCCTCATCTGTAAGTTCGTACCCCTCTGGTGCTACAGAATTATTATAGGAAATTCTATATGCTTTACCATCCTTATCAGTGAAGGAATTAACCTTCACTGATAAATCATCCATTACTACTGTTCTATTATAAACGGTCTGTCTAGGTCCTAACTCAATATCGTTAATTGCATAGGTATATGTCTTATAATCCACAACTGCAGTGTTAATCGCATCCACATATACATTTTGTACAGCACCACTAGCATCAACATAACATAACTTACACTGACGTGTTGCCTCAACTGTAGAATCCGCATTCGTATAGTAAAGGTCTGGTGACGCACTAGCACTTGTTGCTATATCCTCCTGTGGAGTTGCCTGCATATACTGCAAAACATACTCTGCGTTTTCGTTGGCATACTGCTGTTCCTTAGTTCTACGATTTGTAGACATTGTCTGTGCCAACTGCTGCAATATAGGTGTTAAAAGCAGTGTCAATATGGTTATGGCTACGACGATTTCAAGTAAACTGAAACCTTTATTATTGTTTTTTGCCATAAATTCCATCCTCTCTCTTAATAAACTACTACAGTACCTAACTTTCTACCAACTGAGAATCTTGGTGAAGTAGCGTCATCACCAGATACCTTAATAAATACATTTAAATCTGTTGTATTCTCAACATTAAGCTTAACGCCATTCTTATCATCTGAATCTACTCTGTCTGATGACTTTACGTAGATTGTAACATCCTCTGTAGTAACCTCTGTTGAGTATGACTTATCACCGATTGAGTAAGTCATCATAATCTTATCATCCTGCTCTTCAATAGCAAGGTTTACTGCAACAACCTTGTTCTCACTACTTGTTACATATGTATCTTCACCACCAGCTGAAACAATGATACCATCAGCTGTGTCATTTGCTGCATTATTTAAAAGAATCTTAACGTTATTATCTGTTGCAATTGAAGCACCATTATCAGCATCGTATGGATATGAAGTCTGCTCTGCTGCACCCTCACCACCAATGAAAAGGTTGTCAACACCATTTGGTACGTCTACGTTAACTTCATCAGCTTCTCTTCCCTCACCTGATACACAGTATGCATGGAGATTAACTGAACCCATAGCAATGTCATTTTCCACATCATATGTTATTGATACAGAAGAAATATTCATTCTGTACTTATAATTCATAATATACTCGATAAATTCCTGAATACCATCATAAGTACCTTGATAAGAAATCGGCATATTAGATACATAGCAAGTATATCCATTTGCAACACCAGTTTCAGGGTCTACATTGCCACCAAGAGTATAAAACTGTGTTGGTGCACCAAGACCTACTGAACCAACTAAGAACTCGCCATCATGAGCATCCTCAACGCCCTTTATAAACATAACAGAAAGCTCCTGGTCTAAAGTTGCTGGAAAATAAGAAACGATTTCTTCAACCTTCTCATTGTAAGCAACAATATCTGCCTCATACTGAGCTCTGTTTGCTTCTTTTGCTTTAAGGTCTGCAAGTCTTGTCTCGAGAGCAGCACAATCACTCTCTATGGTTGCTGTTTCCTCTGAATTTGGCTTATATACGTACATATACACGCCACCAATCATAACTACACTAAGTAAAAATAATATAAGTTTTAAATTGCTCTGTGTCATATCTTAACCCTCCTTATCACTACTCTGTAACTTCTTCAACTACAGGCTGCACATACACTGCTGATACTGAGAAAGTGAAAGTAACATCACCAGTATTTTTATCAACAGTCTTTGTAAGACTTGGTACATAAGCATTAGCTATACAGTCAATAGTCTTAAGTTGCATAATGAACTCAGCAATGGAGTCATAATTAGTAGTTACACAAGGAATAGAAACACCTGAATCTGATGATGTAAATCCTGTTATATACATATCTGATGGAATCTTTGACTCAAGTTCATCTATAAATGTCTTGACATTCTCATTCAAGTGGTAAGTTGAAGCATACATAGCCTCAGCATTAATAGCTGTTGACTGAGCAGCCTCCCACTGTACAATGAGATCTTCAATATCCTTAATCTCTGCTATATCAGCCTCAAGCTCGGCTTTTCTATCCTCTGCTTCTTGCTTATCCTTAATAGAAGTAAAGGCTAAGAATGCAGAAACACCTGCTGCAATAACAAAGAGTGCAACAAACGGAGCAATACCTATATTAAGCCCACCACTAGACTTAGATGCTGTATCCACTAATTCAAATCCCATAGGATCAAAAGCTGCACCGATAGGAGTTACAAGATATACTGGGTTATAAACCTTAAGGTCAATACTTGGGTCGAACTTAATGTTATACAAACTATCCATGATACGAGTGCTTACATTAAGCTGAATCTTAAAGAGTCCGTCTATACCTCTAATAAGGGCACCATCGCCTGTAAGGAACACATCCTCGATAGGCTTATCAGGATTCTTTGTAGCATAATAGTCCATAACACGACCAATATTGTTAATAAGATATCTAAATGCACCAGTTGCCTCGTTGTCATCGAAGTCAACTGTGATAAGTCTGTCGTTCTGAAGTAATGTCATAGCTGTAGTTGCATCTACACCTTTCTCGTCCATTACTACGTTTACTACTGAGTTAGTACCATATGGCACTGTTCTCTGAAGAAGAAGGTTGTCACCCTGTACGATATTAAGTACTGTTGACTCGCTTCCTAACTGGATTACCATAGTTGTTGTATTTGCAGCTGTCTGAGTCTTGATAAGCTGTAACATAGCATTACCAATGTAGTCAAGTGCCACTACATTAAGACCTGCCATAGCACCAAGATCATAGTATGATCTAACCATCTGCTGTGGTGCTGCTACCGCAAGAACACGAAGCTGTTTGTTGTTTTCCTCGTCAATAACTGTTTCAAGTACTGAGTGAGAAACCACGTAATCCTCTATATTTACAGGGAAATACTCTGATGAGTTTGCATTGATGATTCCTCTGATTTTATTCTCTTTTACGAAAGGCACTACAACCTCTCTGTTAACAATCTTAGTAGACGAAAGAACAAACACTGCATTCTTATTGTTGATTCCTCTCGCTACTAATTGCTCTCTGATAGCATTTGCTATCTTCTCAGGCTCCTTGATGATTCCATCTTCGTAAGAATCCTCTGGAGTTTCAAAAATAATTACATTGTGAATGTTAGTTTGCTTCTTAGCTGAAGCAGTTAATTCGATTATTGTAATACTCTCATTTGTGATATCAATTGATAACACCTTATTAATCTTTTTTGCCATTCTTTATAGCCTCCCTCGCTAATCAGTGATTTTAAAAAATATTATAAGGACTAATAGGTAGCCCACATACTCAGGTACCAGCTCACAAGCTGCTCACCCCATATCATTGCTATATAAACGCCCATTGAAAGGTATGGGCCAAAAGCTAACACTCTGTTAGCTTTTTTAACAGCCATCAGTGTTAGATGTATAATCGAACCGAGAACACAGCCTAACAAAAATGCTATAATATTAAGCTGCCAGCCTAACAGTAAGCCGGTTGCTGCCATAAGTTTTATGTCGCCGCCTCCTATGCCTCTGCCCTTAGTTATCAAAAACAGTAAGTATAAAAAACCGCTGACTGCAAACAAACCGATTACATACTGACTCCAATTACCTAAGTCGGTAATCAGTCTAACCAGTCCTAAAAGTAATATAAATATGTTAAATCCCATAGGGATTTCCTGGGTGCGCCAATCTATAACACTAAGCGCAATTAAGGCGGATGCACACAGGCAATACAGTATAGTTTCTACACTTACGCCATGAACGAGGAATACTATGACATACAATATACCATTCAATCCTTCCACAAGAGGATACTGAATTGATATCTTAGACTTGCAATGCCTGCACTTACCACCTAAAAATATATAACTAAATAACGGAAAAAGCTCATACCAACTAAGGGTATGACCGCAAGTCATACAATGGGAACGTTTTAAGGTTACACTCTCCTTAAGGGGTATTCTAAGAGTAAGGACATTTAAAAAACTTCCTATAACCACTCCATATAATCCAAATATTATACTTATAAAAACCTCTAACATCTCGAATAAAACCTTTCTGCCTCACTGTATAATAATACAGCTAAATTCCACCTGGCGAATCAGGTGGAATAAAGCTATACTAGATTAAAATTATATCTTATTGATACTCTTCACACATATTTGGTGAAATTTCCCAAGCTTTTCCTGTGTTATCAGCATCTGCACTAGTGAAGTTTGCTGAGTTAGATGCGATATATACAGTTACTGTACCACCCTTAGTTACAGTTGCAACGAACTTTGTAGGAACGTCGTTTGCACCAGTCTTACCCTTAGGATCTGTAGCATTCTTTCTGTACTTAAGCTTTGGTGTCTTCTCACCGATAGTAGTTGCGATTGACTTCTCACATGCAGTTGTAAGTGCCTCAACAGTCTTACCGTTGATAGTTCCGTCTGTATCAGTCTGTGGACTTGTAACTGAGATAGATACAGCATCTGAACCGCCGCTACCTGATGATGTAGACTTGCCTGGAGTAACTGTGATAACTGCATCAGCAGTACCAGTAGTAAGAAGCTCATAGTAAGACTCTGTACCAAGAGCTGTCTCAACAGCTGTCTTGATAGCCTTAGCAGATGTTACATCGTTAGATCTTCTTGACTTATCAATGTACTTGATAAGAGCTGGTGCAATAGCACCTGCAAGAATAGCCATGATAGCTATAACGATAATAAGCTCAACGAGTGAGAAACCTTTGTTGTTTTTCTTCATAATATCTCTCCTTTTCTTTTATAAAATATATATGATAAAGTCGCCGTCCTCGCCCAACGACTTATATCCCTTTTAGTAACTATCGATAGCATCGTACATACCAAGCATAGGTGAGTAAATTGCGATAACGATACCACCAACTACTACTGCCATAAGTACGATAATCATAGGCTCCATCATAGCTGTAAGAGCATCTGTTGTGTTGTTAACTTCCATCTCGTAGTAGTCAGCAACCTTATCCATCATCTCTTCGATGTTACCTGTTTCCTCACCAATCTTTGTCATCTGTGCAAGCATAGGTGGGAATATCTCCATATCTCTAATTGGTTTTGAAAGAGGTACACCCTTTGCAACCTGAACCTTCGCATCAAGCAAGCCTTCTCTTATGATACGGTTATTAATCATTCTCGCAACCTGCTCTATAGCATCCATGAGAGGAATACCTGATGCCATAAGAGTTGAAAGTGTTCTTGAGAAAGTAGCTGCCGCATTCTTTATAACAAGAGTTCCAAAAAGAGGAGCCTTGAGCGCCATCTTTGCATAAAGAAGGGAACCCGGTTCAGTCTTACCAAACCATCTAAGACCAAAGATAATTGCTGCAACAATTATAACAACTACATACCACTTAGCCTGTAAGAACTCACTAAAGTTTACAAGCATCTGTGTAGCCATAGGAAGTTCAGCACCCATATCCTTGAACATATCAGCAAACTGTGGAATAACTGTCATAAGAAGAACAACCACTACTGCAATAACTACAACAAGAATAACTATAGGGTATGTCATAGCTCCCTTAACCTTTGACTTTAACTTGTTGGCATTTTCGAAGTGCTCGGTAAGTCTTTCAAAAGATGTCTCTAAGTTACCTGACATCTCACCTGCTGCAACCATGTTAATAAGTATAGGTGGGAATATCTTAGGATTAAGTTTAAATGCATCCGCCAAAGTACCACCCTTTTGTACAAAAGCCTGAGCTTCTCTAAGGCCTCTCTGCAATGTCTTGTTATCCATCTGTTCTGACATCATCTCAAGTGCCGCTATAATAGTAACACCAGCATTAAGTACTGATACGAACTGTTTACAGAAAACAGCAAGATCCTTATCCTTAACCTTCTTGCCACCGAGTTTACGACCTCCTGCACCCTGTTCTTTAATCTCTTGAATTACGTAACCCTCGGACTTAAGCTTTTCTTTAGCTTTTTCTTCATTTACGGCTTCAACGGTACCTTTTTTTGCCTTACCGTTTTTGTCCATAGCCCTATAATTGTATTGTGCCATTTTAATTCCTCCGACCCAAAATTTTATGAACAAATTATTAACAAATTGTATCTAGAGTAATAATACAACAAATCATTAATATTTGCAATAAAGTTCAATAAATTAATATATTTTTGTTAAATATGTACAAAAAGTTACATCTGCTTCTTCATAGCAGCCTGATCCTGAGCATATATAAGTGCATTATCTCTTGTAATTCTGCCACCTCTGTATAACTCTAAGATGAAATCATCCATGGTAACCATTCCCTGTGCTCTACTTGTCTGTATATGAGACTGTATCTGGTGAGTCTTTGCATCTCTTATCAAGCTTCGTATAGCTGAGCTAGCAAGCATAACCTCAAAGGCTGCAACTCGTCCAGCACCATCAGCTGTAGGTATAAGGGACTGAGATATAACACCCTCAAGAACCATAGAAAGCTGAATACGTGTCTGTTGCTGCTGGTGTGGTGGGAATACGTCTACGATACGGTCGATAGTTGACGCAGCACCAATTGTATGAAGTGTGGAGAATACCAAGTGACCAGTCTCTGCTGCAGTTATAGCAGTTGAGATAGTCTCAAGGTCTCTCATCTCTCCTACAAGGATTATATCTGGATCCTCACGGAGTGCAGCTCTAAGTGCATTAGCGTAAGAGAGTGTATCCATACCAATCTCTCTCTGGTTAACAACTGACTTTTTATGCTTATGCACATACTCGATAGGATCCTCAAGTGTGATAATATGGTCAGTTAAATTCTCATTAGCCTTATTAATAATAGAAGCAAGTGTTGTTGACTTACCAGAACCTGTAGGCCCTGTTACAAGTACCAAACCTCTTTTCTTCTTATATAATTGTACTACTGATTCAGGTATACCAAGCATATCTGGTCTTGGTATCTGTGTATCTACCTTTCTATATGCAGCAGCCATATTGCCTCGATCCATGAATACGTTAACACGGAATCGTCCAGTCTCTGCTGATGCGTAAGAAAAGTCGACCTCTCCTCTTTCCTTAAGTATAGCCTTGTGTCTTTCGTGCATTGTAGAACCAATCGCTTCAGCAACATCCGCTGGTGCAAGTGGTGGTATCTCTACTTCTGTAAGTCTACCGTGAATTCTAAGCTTTGGTGGAATACCACAAGCTATATGAACGTCAGAAGCATTCTGCTCAACGGCAAATGCCAAAAGTTCCTTCATATCTAACATTATATGTATCTCCTTTTACATTATATTCTAATATTCATCTCCTGTTTCATATGTAATCTTCTTCATCTCTTGAAGTGAAGTGATTCCATTTAAAACATGTTTTGCTGCTCCCATCTTAAGAGTGAGCATACCTTCTGATAAAGCTTGTTTCTCAATAACGTCTGCTGTAGAACCCTTTGCAATAATCGCCTGAAGTCCTTTTGATACAGGCATCATCTCGTACACGCCAATACGTCCTGCATAACCTGTCTCACCACAAAGAGCACATCCCACCGGCTCATATACGATAACATCATCTTCTTCATCCTCAACACCCAGAATAACCTTTTCATCTGGTTCAGCAAGTCTCGCCTGTTTACAAGAGTTACAAAGACGTCTAACAAGTCTTTGTGCAATAACACCAACCAAGGCATCACCTGCAACATAAGGTTCAATACCCATATCAATAATACGGGTAACTGTTGACGCTGCTGAGTTAGTATGGAGTGTAGATACAACAAGGTGACCTGTGATAGCGGCCTGTACCGCAATCTGAGCAGTTTCACCATCTCGAATCTCTCCTATCATGATGATATCAGGGTCCTGACGAAGGATAGAACGAAGTGCCGCTGCAAATGTCATATCCGCCTTAACATTAACCTGAACCTGATTGATACCATCGATATTTGCCTCGACAGGGTCCTCAACTGTGATGATATTAACATCTTCTGTATTAAGCTCACTTAAAGAGGTGTAAAGTGTTGTTGACTTACCAGAACCTGTAGGCCCTGTAACAAGAATAATTCCATGTGGATTACTCAAGATTCCGTCAAATACCTTAAGTGTTTCTGCATCAAATCCAAGGGCACTCTTAGGTTTTGTAAGACCATCCTTGGAAGTAAGTCTCATAACTGTTTTTTCGCCATATACAGTAGGAAGCATAGAAACACGGACATCATACTCTCTTCTATCTACCATAATGGTGATACGACCATCCTGAGGTTTTCTCTTTTCTGCAATATCCATACCACCGATAATCTTTATACGGGCACTGATACCAGAAAGCAAACTGTAGTCATATGTCATAACATGCTTCAAGGCGCCATCAATACGATATCTAACTCGAACACTGCTCTCAAGAGGTTCGATGTGTATATCTGAAGCTCTCTGTCTAACTCCACCTTCAATAATCTGTTTAACAAGAAGAACTACCGGCGAATTCTCAATATCTTCATTTAAGGCTTCTTCCTCAGCAGTAGTAAGTCCCTCTGACTCCATTTCCTTACGATACTGCTCCGCCGCCTCCATAGCCTGTGCATTACCCCAATACTTACCTATGGTCTCCATAATGTCATCTTCCATGGCAAGGAGTGGTTCAACCTGAGTATTAGTAGCTATACCGATATCATCTATGGCATTGATATCCATCGGATCTACCATAGCAACCCTAAGTACGTTAGGATTCATCTCGTCGTATCCTATAGGTACAGCCTTGTACTTGTTTACAAGATTTTCAGGTACAAGTTTAATGATATCCTCGTCAAGCTTACAAGCTTTTACTTCGATATAATCTATACCCATCTGTGTGGTAAGAACTGTAATAAGAAGCTCTTGACTAATAAAACCCATCTCAAGAATTACATTACCAATTCGACCACCGTTCTCTTTTTGGTAGGCAAGTGCCTCTTGAAGCTCCTCTTCTGTTATGGCCCCGGCTTCAACCAGCAAATCACCTACACGAATTTTCTTTCTTCCGCTACTTATTCGCATAGTCCAATACCTCTCGTTTCAAAATAGTATACATATAGATGTATTATACCATATTTTTCTTTCGTTGCAAAGAAAAAAACTAATGGTTTTCATATTATTTTCTATTTTACTTAAACTTATTTTTTATTTAGATTATTGTTATAAGAAAATCATACAGTCCATGCGCCAAAACGCAGGTTAAAAATGTACAATTCTTGCAGTATAATTTCATATATCCAAGAGCAATTCCTATAACTATATTCATAGATGCATTTTGATAACCCATATTGACAATATGTATCAAACCAAATACCATACCTGATATAATAGGCGCCATCCACTTTAATTCCCCTAGTAAAACAGACAACTCACCCAACATATATACTCTATATATAAACTCCTCTGTTGGAGCTACAATAAAAAAGAAGTATATTATACACCATATATATTGTCTTGGTAGCATATATCCATCACTTATTTCAATGCCCATCACAAGCCAACAACCTACAAAAAAAATCAAAGTACATGGCAATACCCACATATACTGTTTTTTATTTTTAAAATCTATTTTTTCTTTATATATTCCTATTTTATTGTATGCAAAAAAAGACGGTAAGGTTATAAGTACGCATATCAAAGCACATACTATATTATTAAGCAACCATCCCGGCACGTAACAAAGTATATCATATAAATACATCAGCCAATACTGAAAAATTATAACAACAAGCAATACCTTAAACTGTTTCTCATTTTTCAGTTCTATTCTCATTTCGGATAATTTCATATTTATCCCCCTTTTGATATTAAAACATTACATACTCACACATCTTCTTTAACGTATTTTACCACATATATTCAAATCACACAACGCACACATTTATCTGCCAACAAATCTAGTAATTATGATATTATCATTTTTTATTGGAAAAGCACTTTTTTACATTTTTTTCATATCATATTAGAAAGAGGGATTGTGTGAGGCCTTTATAATTGCAAACATTTAAACGCCCTTTATCACAAGAAGAAGAATCCTATTATCTCGAATTAGCCAAAGGTGGTAATTTGGAAGCAAGAAATATATTGGTAGAATACAATCTCAGATTGGTTGCACATATCGTAAAAAAATATCAAACCGGGAACCGAAGCACCGAGGATATGATATCTATTGGCACAATAGGTCTCATCAAAGCAATCAATACTTACGACACATCAAAAGGAAGTAAGTTAGTAACCTACGCCTCCAGATGCATAGAAAACGAACTTCTTATGCGTCTCAGGCAGGAACGTAAAGAAGCTAGAGAAGTCTCTTTGTATGAGCCTATAGGAACAGACAAGGAAGGCAACGAAATAAGTCTTATGGATATTATTAGTACGGATGACGAAAACATCCTTCACAATATTATAACCTCAGATAGTATCAACCAGATATCCCATATGTTTTTTTCCATTTTAGACCAACGGGAACAAAAAGTTCTCATTCTTCGATACGGTTTGTTTTCTCACGATGAAATGACGCAAAAAGATATAGCCAACCTTCTTGGCATTTCTCGTTCCTACGTTTCTAGAATAGAAAAAAAAGCACTGCTTAAGCTTCGCAGTGCTTTGAACGTATAATCATTCCTTTTTCTATCATTGAGCTATTGTTAAATCTGATATAGAGCAGTTGTTTTGGGTGTGGGGCAGATTCCATGGAGCTCATTCGTTCGTCATAGATAGCTTCCACCCTAGCTTCTGCATTTGTTCCATCAAACAACATAAAGCTTACTTCATCGCCTACCAAGAACTTGTTTTTTTGATGAATAACCACTAACCCATCTTCAGTTATATCTTCTACTGTTCCCAGATAGGTATAATTCTTGATATACGTATTATTGTCGTATATCTGAGAATTCTCATCGGTCTTACCAAAATAAAATCCTGTAGTAAACTGTCTGAAAGTACATGCAGATATCTCTTCGTCATAATAGGATTTTCTGCTTCTATATAATTCCTCTGATGTAAAATAATCATCTATAGCCTGTCTATAAGTTCTAGTAACTACTGCCACATATAGAGCCGTTTTCATACGTCCCTCTATCTTAAAGGAATTAATACCCGCATCAATCATCTCCGGAATATAATCAATCATACATAAATCTTTTGAATTGAATATATATGTTCCTCTATCGTCTTCTTCAACAGGTAAATATTCTCCCGGACGTTTCTCCTCCACAATAGAATACTTCCATCTGCATGGATGGGTACATGCTCCCTTATTCGCATCTCTGCCAGTAAAGTAACTACTCAGTAAACATCTTCCAGAATAGGAAATGCACATAGCTCCATGCATAAACGCCTCTATCTCCATGTCAGCAGGTATGTTATCTCTAATAGTTCTTATCTCCTTAAGAGAAAGTTCTCTTGCAGCAACAACTCTCGTCGCCCCCATCTTGTACCAAAAATTATAGGTAAGATAATTGGTATTATTAGACTGAGTACTTATGTGAATCTCTATCCCCGGTAATATCTCTTTTGCAAGAGTAAATATACCTGGGTCTGATATAATAAATGCATCTATCTTTTCTTCAAGACCGGCATCTTTAATATCATTAAAATATTTCCTTACCCCTTCTATATCATCATTATGGGCAAAAATATTTACAGTTACATAGAGTTTCTTTCCTGCTGCATGCACATAATCCGCTCCAGCAATCATCTCTTCAATTGTAAAATTACCTGCCTTCGCACGTAAGCCAAACTTTTGGCCACCTATATACACTGCATCAGCACCATAATCAATTGCAACCTTTAATACATCCAAGCTGCCTGCTGGTATTAAAAGTTCAGGTTTTTTACTAGCATAGTTATTCATACTCTCAATTCTCCATCTTCCCCTCTTTACTTCTAAATAAAACTTTTTGACCACCTCTTGATACCAGCAGTCCCATAACAAGCCATTTATATGGGGCGATATTAGTTACGCTATGATTAAAGCATGCTTGGGCAAAATAAGCAATTATCATAGCCAACAATATATATATAGTGATTTTTCTATGTGTACTTTCTTCATTATTCATAACTTTTTTACATCCATGAAAAAATATATACATACAAAAGGCAATGTAATTTAACGCAGAAAATATACCCTGTGTAACCAACATGTGTATATATTCATTATGACCTTTATATCCAACCCATCCAACACACAAGTCTTCTCTTATGTAAAACGCATCCACATAATTATCAAAGCCAATACCCGTAAACCAATGACCATCTAGTGCAGCCAAACCAACTCTCCAAATATATGCTCTTCCATTAGCAATAACTTTTCCTTCTTCTCCGGAAATTTCTTTTGTAGTCTCGACAACTTGAGACACTATAACATCATCAAAAATAATCAAGTATACACAAATCAAAGCAAAGGTACATATTATAATAATAAATCGTTTTTTTGATATTACAGACTCTTTATTATTCTTCTTTTGGATAATCTCAAATAAAACAATAAACAGCAAATATGTTATGAGGCCTACCCATGCCAATCTACACCACGAATACATTGTTACTAAAAAGCAAAACGTCGCTATCCCGAACCATAAACATTTATATTTATTTTTTTTCAGTATAAATACCATAGTACTTAATGCCGAAAACATAACCATCAGTGACGCAAAATAATTATAATGCTGTGTTAAACCATATGATCCCGGAACCTCTCTACCCAAGAAATCTTCATAAGGCCACGCATCAAAATGTTGCAGAAATCCCGGTATTACTTGTAGGGACATTACAATCAATATTGCTACAAAAATCTTTTTCACATTTTCTATCCTTGATACTTGGGTAGCCATAAAAAAAATCATAAAATATGCCAATACTTGCAAAGGATCTTCAGCATTATGTAAATACGCACCGGTAAGAGAAGCCTCTAGATCCTGCGAAAATATTATTGAAATAATAGAGAACAACACTGACAACGCAAGAAATAAATCTGAGATAACAAAAATATGTGTTTTCTTTGTAAATAAGAAAATCATAGATACCAAAAGAAGTGCTATTCCTATAAATCTAACCAACGATTCTTGGTAATAATATGTTCTTCCCAAAATCTCGCTAATCAACTCAACAACAGGAATAGACACCAAAAAAAAGCACAACAACCCAGTATAAACATTTTCCTCATCGCGTTTCCAAAACTTCAAATCAATTTCTTTACTAAACAAACCTTTAATATTTGCCATTTTCCCCAACCTCTCTCTTCATTATCTCTTCACACTAACCGCCACGCCATCTCCTATCGAAAGCACCGCTGTATCTACCCTCTCATCGTGGGTGATAGTATACAAATACTCTCGCATACGGTCATGTATAGTTCTATTTCTTTTTTCAACGAGAAAATGAGACTCTAAAACCTCACCTTCCTGTAATACGTTGTCAGATATAATGACTCCACCACTCTTAACAAGACGCATAATCTCCGGATAATAATATATATATTGTCCTTTTGCCGCATCTACAAAGGCAAAATCATAAGCATCTGTTTTAAGCTCCTTTAACACTAAAGCCGCATCTCCTTGATGAACGGTAATAGTGTCTTCTTTTCCCAATGCCTCTATGTTACCTCTAGCTTCTATGACTCTTTCTTCGCTAAGTTCTATGGTATCTATAGTAGCATCATCGCTTAAGAACTGACTCATAAAAAGAGAGGAATAACCAACTGCTGTTCCCACCTCCAATATTCTCATAGGTTTATGAATCAGCAGCTGAGTCTTTAAAAATTCTCTCGTTTCTGGTTTTATAACAGGAACTCCTCTTTTAATTGCATCGTTATATATATCCCCAATTTTTCCCTCATCATCCTTAATAAAGGACCTTACAAAAGAGGATATTCTATCTAAACTAAGCAAGGATTACTCCTCCTCTTCCAATCTACATATGATATTAAGTATTTCCTGCAAAGACATAGATGGAGATAAACCATACTTACCAGGTATAATCATAGGGCCATAGCCTTTAAGCTTAACCTTTAATACGAAGGCATACTTATTCTCTATAACTCCACCATCTTCCAATGCCTTACCTATATCAAGGGCGGAAGAATCCGCTGGTATCTCTATAATTATATACTCTCTAGATGCAGGCTCCTTACTAGAGTCACCAAACACACTGTAGGCAAAATCAAAAGAAAATGAAAATACCTTAACTACCAAATATACAATTAAGACATTTATGAGAAGACCGCCTGTAAATCCCATGGATTTTTTAAGTCCAATCTTCACAACCTCATCTGCACCTTTTTTTTGTTTTTTCTTCTTACTGCTCATCTAAATAATCAAACTCCAATCCTTCTGCAATAGAATTATATACTGTCTGCATCATTCTACATATATGCTGTTCAGCTATAAGGAACTCGTTTACAATAGAGTTGTGAAGCAATTCATCATACTCTAACACTAAATTCAGCACTTCATCATAAGGGTTGACCCCTTGACGATTCTGCAGCTCATAATTTTTTCTTCTGAATTCCTTTAGCTTATTACATAATTCTATGTTTTCGCACAATCTTCTTTTTGTAGAAATATACTTTTTATATTCTTCCGAATTCTTTATATGTTCATTCAATATTTTACTTTCAGTAATAACCTTCTTCATATGTTACACCTCTGTAATTATAGGAAGTATCATAGGACTTCTCTTTGTCTTTTTCCACAAGAACTCTCCCAGAGAATCCTTTATAGTATTCTTTATCTTGCCCCAATCTGTTATTCCCTTGGTCAAGCAAAAATCTAAAGCATCCTGAACAACTTCCCTGCACTCATCCATAAGATTTTCAGACTCTCTCACGTATACAAATCCTCTGGATATAATGTCTGGTCCCGCCAAAAGCTGATTGCTTTCTCTTTCCAATGTGACTACTACAATAAGTAATCCATTTTGGGACAAATGTTGTCTATCCCTAAGAACTATGTTACCTACATCACCTACACCAAGTCCATCTACAAGAATTCCCTGGGCTTGAACTTTTCCAGTTACCTCAAACCTATCTTCTGAGATTTCAAGCACATCTCCTGTCGAAAGTAATTTAACATTCTCCTTAGGTACACCCATCTCCACGGCAAGTTCACCATGTCTCTTCATATGTCTGTACTCTCCATGGACTGGAATAGCGTACTTAGGTTTTGTAAGGGCATACATAAGTTTCAATTCTTCCTGACAAGCATGTCCTGAAACGTGAGTATCCTGAAATACAACATGAGCGCCCTTCATCTCCAGCTCATTGATAACCTTAAACACTGCCTTCTCATTGCCAGGGATAGGGTTAGATGAAAATATAACTACATCTCCCGGCTTAATGCTTATCTTATTGTGAATGTTGGCCGCTATACGAGATAATGCCGCCATATTCTCTCCCTGACTACCTGTTGTTATAAGAACTATCTGTTCATCCGGATAATCCTTAATACGCTCAATCTCAATTAAAGTGTTATCAGGGATATTGATATATCCAAGTTCTGTAGCAGTCTGTATGATATTAACCATACTTCTTCCTTCTACTACTACTTTTCTGCCATACTTATAAGCAGAGTTAATAATCTGCTGAACTCTATCCACATTGGATGCAAAGGTGGCAATTATTATTCTGTGGTCTCTATTATCCGCAAAAAGATTATCGAAGGTCTTTCCTACAGTTTTCTCTGACTGTGTGTAACCTGGTCTTTCTGCATTGGTAGAATCGGCCATAAGGGCAAGTACCCCCTTCTTTCCAAGTTCGCCAAGTCTAGGCAAGTCTATGGCTTCACCAAATACCGGTGTAAAATCCACCTTGAAATCACCAGTGTGAATAATAATACCTTCTGGTGTATATATAGCAAGGGCTGCAGAATCAACTATAGAATGATTAGTTCTTATAAATTCTATTCTGAAGCAGCCAAGATTAATAATCTGTCCATGCTTAACAACCTTTCTTTTTACAAGATTAAGATTGTTATGTTCTTTGAGTTTATTCTCAATAAGACCCATAGTAAGCTTTGTAGCATATATTGGCATATTTATTTCATTTTCAACATAAGGAATTGCACCGATGTGATCCTCGTGTCCATGAGTCACAACAAGTCCTTTTACCTTTTCAGCATTTTCCTTAAGATAAGTCACATCAGGTATAACTAAATCTATACCTAACATCTCATCCTCAGGGAAGGCCAGTCCACAGTCTATTACTATGATACTGTCCTCATACTCTATAGCGGTAATGTTCATTCCTATCTGTTCAAGTCCTCCTAATGGAATGATCTTTACCGAACTTTTATTTGTTCCTTTCAAATCTATACCTCCAAATCAAAGTCTTCCAGTAATTCATCAAATATAGAAATTACTGCCTTAAGTTCCTTTTCGTCTTCAACGATATCATAGGAAACGAACTCCTCGTCTCCCTTTTCCTCTTTCAATATAAGAAAGCTTCCTTCCTCACTGTCTATATCATCAGTAACTAACAAATAATTAACTCCTGCAAGCATAGTCTGCTCAAGAATGTAAAATTCTTCATCTCCATCCTCTGACTCAAATACTATCTTATCGTAATTCATATCTTCCATGTTCCTACCTCACAAAATCTAACCTATATATCTTCTTCGTTCTTCTTCATATCCAAAAAACTCTGTAAAATAATGGCTGCCGCCATCTTATCTATGTGTTCTTTTCTGGCACTTTGAGCAACACCTGTTGCATCTAATATACGATCCGCCTGCATAGTTGTAAGTCTTTCATCAACTAAGCGAACTTCTATACCTGTACGTCTTTCCAAATTCTCTGCGAAATCTTTGGTTGCCTCTGCTCGCTCTCCCTCTGTGTTATTCATATTCTTTGGAAAACCAAGCACAATAAGCCCAACCTCATACTCTCTTATTATCTCTTCTATCTGAGCGTAGGTTTGTCTAAGTTTAGTAGCGTGTTTTCTCTCAATAGTTATATGAGGAGAGGCTATAATCTGATTCTCGTCAGAAAGGGCAACTCCCACTGTTTTTGTCCCGTAGTCTAATCCTATTATTCTCATATTATCCCTCACACTAATTAAGGATATAATCAGCCGATAGGACCCTATTGGTATGACTATATCCATAGTTAGTTAAGTATGTTTACTTTAATCTTGTGTCAATATAGTTTTCAAGAAGAACTTCTATAATCTCGTCACGCTCCGCCTTCATAATAAGGCTTCTTGCATTCTTATAGCTGGTGATGTATGTAGGGTCACCACTCATAACATATCCAACTATCTGACTGACTGGATTATAACCTTTTTCTGATAAAGCCTCATATACCTGGGCAAGTATATCCGGAACTTCTATCATAGTCTCTCTAATTATACCTATATCTTGGGTGTTTTGATTACTCATATCCTCACGTCCTTTAAACATATAGTGTTATTTTAATATATTTGTATGAAAATAGCAACTCTTTATTGAAGCATACTAAAGAAATCATACTGGTTAGTATCTGGCAAATCTCCCAGCAGTCCCAATGCTTCCATATCATCTAATATAGTCTTAGAAACTTTTCCTCTGATCCTAATATCCTCCTTAGATATAAATGGACCCTCAGCCGCTGCTTCCTGTAGCTGTTTAGCCGCTTTAGCACCCATTCCTGGCAAGGAACCAAAACTTGGCATTATCTTACCATCAATTATCTGGAATCTTTCTGCGTCAGCTCTATATAAGTCAATAGGCATAAACTCAATACCACGGGCATACATTTCCTGAACAATTTTCATATCCCTTATAGTATCCTTAACTGTAGCGGTCTGATTATTCTTATCAGTTTTTTGAAGTTCTTTAAGATTTGCCTCCAAAGCTTCCTTACCCTGACACATAAGCTTATAGTCAAAGGCTGATGCTCTAATACTAAAGAAAGCTGTATAATACGCCAAAGGATAGTTCACCTTATAGTACGCCACTCTCCAACCCATCATAACATAGGCAGCAGCATGAGCCTTAGGGAACATATACTTAATCTTCTTACAGGACCAAATATACCAATCAGGCACACCATGGGCAGTCATTTCTTCCTCCCACTCAGGTTTTAGACCTTTTCCCTTACGAACACTCTCCATAATGGTAAAAGCAAGTCCTGATTCCAAGCCCATATTAATAAGATATATCATAATATCATCTCTGGTACATATGGCTGTTCCAAGAACGCATTTTCCCTCTTGTATAAGAGTCTGGGCATTTCCAAGCCACACGTCTGTACCATGAGAAAGACCTGCTATTCTAACCAAATCCGAGAAATTCTGTGGATTGGCATCAATAAGCATCTGCATGGCAAACTCTGTACCAAACTCCGGCACGCCAAGAGAGCCAAGCTTAGTTCCACCTATATCTTCTGGGCTAATACCAAGGGCCTCTGTACTGTGGAATAAGGACATAACTGTCTTATCATCAAGAGGAATAGTCTTTGCATCAAGGCCTGTCAAATCCTCCAGTCTTCTAATCATGGTAGGATCATCGTGTCCCAGAATATCAAGTTTGAGCAAGTTATGGTCAATTGAGTGATATTCGAAATGGGTGGTAATTATGTCTGTAGACATATCATTTGCCGGTTTCTGAATAGGTGTAAATGAGTATATCTCCTCATGGGAAGGAAGTACTATCATACCACCCGGGTGCTGTCCTGTTGTTCTCTTTACACCTGTACAACCAAGGGCAAGTCTCTCCATCTCGCAGCGTCTTTTTTCTTCACCTTTATCCTTGTAATAATTGTATACAAATCCAAATGCAGTCTTCTCCGCCATAGTACCTATGGTTCCCGCTCTAAAGGCCTTACCCTTACCAAAAAGTTCCTCTGTGTAAGCATGAGCCTTAGGCTGATACTCTCCGGAAAAGTTAAGGTCTATATCCGGTTCCTTATCTCCCTTGAAACCAAGGAAAGTCTCAAATGGTATATCATGGCCTTCTTTTATCATCTTAGTGCCACACTTTGGGCAGTCCATATCCGGCATATCACAGCCAGACTGACCCTGCATCTGATATGGCTTTACTGCCTCAGAATCAAAATCTGTATAATAACAATGTGGACATATATAATGAGCAGGAAGTGGGTTAACCTCTGTAATACCTGCCATAGTGGCAACAAAAGAAGAACCTACAGAACCTCTCGAGCCAACCAAATATCCATCGTCATTAGAACGCCAAACCAGCTTTTGAGCAATTATGTACATAACCGCAAATCCATTAGTTATAATAGAATTAAGCTCCTTTTCCAGACGCTTTACAACTATATCAGGTAAGTCTGGTCCATATATCTCGTGTGCCTTATCGTAACATATATTAGTTAAGGTCTCATCAGAATTCTCAATGATAGGAGGTTGTTTATCTGGTCTTACAGGAGATATCTTCTCCACCATATCTGCTATCTTATTGGTATTGGTTATAACAACTTCCTTCGCCAGGTCACCTCCAAGATATGCAAATTCTTCCAGCATTTCCTCAGTAGTTCTATAATATAGTGGTGGTTGATTATCCGCATCATCAAAACCCTTTCCAGCCATTATAATTCTTCTATATATCTCATCTTCCGGGTCTAGGAAATGAACATCGCAGGTTGCCACAACCGGTTTATTAAACTGTTTTCCCAAATCCACAATACGTTTGTTAATCTCCTCTAAATCTTCAACAGTTTCTACAGGAGCACTCTCTTTTTCAAGCATAAACATATTGTTGCCATTAGGCTGAATCTCGTAATAATCATAGAAGTTGGCAAGCCTTGTAATTTCATCCTCGCTGTTATTGTAAAGCATAGCCTGATAAAGCTCTCCCGCCTCACAGGCAGAACCTATAATAAGACCTTCTCTATACTTATTAATGAGACTCTTTGGAATTCTAGGTCTTCTGTTAAAATAGTTTATGTGTGACTCAGAAATCAATCTGTACAAATTAACTCTACCCACATCATTTTTAACTAAAATAATTCCGTGATATGTCTTTGCCTTCTTAATTGATTCAGGAGACGCAGAACCCATTACATTAAGTTCCTTTATAGTGTGGACATCCTTTTTATGAATCATATTAAGCATCTTAACAAATATCTCTGCAGTGGCAGCCGCATCATCACAGGCTCTGTGATGATTTTCCAAGGACACATTAAACTGCTTACAAAGCCTATCTAATGTATACTTTCCAAGCTCTGGTATAAGAATATGGGCAAGAGTCATAGTATCAACTATGGTATAATCAAAAGGAAGTCCTTGTCTTTTTGCAAATTCCTTAATAAAGCCTGTATCAAAGCTGGCATTATGGGCGACTAAAATAGCATCTCCCACAAATTCAAAGAATCGTGGCAGAACCTCTTCTATAGTTGGCGCTTCTAATACCATATTGTCATTTATGGATGTGAGCTTAGTAATAGAATATGGTATAGGTACTTCAGGATTTACAAACTGTGAGAATTTATCCTGAATCTTTCCGTCCTTAATTCTAACTGCGCCAATCTCTATAATCTTGTTAAATCTAGGACTTAATCCAGTGGTTTCAATATCAAAAACCACATATTCTGAATCTATGCTCTGTCCCTTATCATTTACAACCAAATCTTTTAAGTCATCTACGAAATAGCCTTCCACTCCATAGATAATCTTAAAGTCTTCATCCGGCTTAACACAGTGATTTGCCACTGGGAATGCCTGAACACAACCATGATCAGTAATAGCAATTGCCTTGTGTCCCCACTCTTTGGCTCTGGCAATTACCTTGCCTATATCCACAACACTATCCATCTCACTCATAACAGTGTGAAGATGTAGTTCAACTCGTTTCTCTATGGATGTATCCACACGTTTAACTCTGAAATCATTAGCTGGTTTAATACCTGTTATAGAGGAAACAGAAACCTCTCTTGCATAGGAATCATACATAGGAACACCCTTAATTATGTAGAACTTACCCTTCTTAAGCTCATCAAGCATAGGCTCCCTATCATCTGGACCAACAAAGACCTTAAATCCAATAGTGTCTGTAAAATCAGTTATATTACCACTTATGATAAATTTACCACTCTTAAGCTCTCTATCCTCAAGAAAAATAACCTGTCCATGTATACATACCGGGCCAATACCGTCATACAAATCACTAATCGGAACAATATCTCCCTCACAATTACGTCCATAGAATACATCCGGATCTTGAGAAGAAGCTTTTTTCTTACCATAATCTGCTTTAGTCTGTTCCTTCTTTTCCGGTGTTTTTTCTTCAACACTCTTTGATGCAGCACTTGCTTCCTCTTGTTTTTTAGCAACATTTTCTTCATTTTTCTTTGATTCTACATCAGTAGAAGTAGATTCTTCCTGAACATCTTTATTAAGTTGTTGCTGATTTGCTTCAATAGCTGCAAGCTCAATCTTGAGCCTTTTTTCATTTGCCTCTCTAAGCTTAGTCTTTTGTTCCTCGGTATAATTAAAACCAATCTGAACTTCCATTCCAAAGCGTTCTTTATATGTGGTCTCAAGATAAGCTTTAATCTTGTCAGAATGACTCCTTGCAAGATGAGTATCCTCTAGAGCAAGAGTTAAAATATTGTCGTTATAATACCACTCTGCTCTGTCAAGAAGTCTGAAATCCACATAGCTTATATCTTTTATCTCCTCAAGAAAGCTATCCTTATATATATCCGTCAGATGCTTGAGTTTATATTGTTTTGAGAGAATAAAACGTTCCTTTATAACACAAGTCTCTCCCGAGCGAGGTCCAAACACAAACTCTTTTATCTTTTCTTCAGCTTTTTTTATCAGCTTCTTCGCTATTAAATTGTGGCTTGAAATAGAAATAACCATCTTCTTTTCTGATTTGAACATGGTTATATTCTCCACCTCAGTTTGTCCTAAAAGGTCATCTAAGTCTCTATCTAATTTCAAGCCTGGAAAAACTTCTCTAAATAGTTTCTTCTCCAAACTTTAATCCTCCCAGTTATCTAATTCCCACTTAAGTGCTCCAAGTAACTCTTCCTGTGGGAGTTTCTTAACAATAACTCCCTTTTTAAATAATAATCCTTCACCGTCACCGCCGGCTACGCCAAGATCTGCTTCTTTTGCTTCACCAGGACCATTTACAGCGCATCCCATAACTGCAACCTTGATGTTTAGGTGGTCATACTCCTGTATAAGCGTTTCCACCTTTCCTGCAAGCCCAATAAGGTCAATCTTGGTTCTTCCACAGGTCGGACAGGAAACAAGTTCAATGCCTTCACGTCTTAAATTAAGAGTTCTAAGTATAGTTTTGGCTGAAACTATCTCCTCCACAGGATCACTGGTAAGAGATACTCTTATAGTATCACCTATGCCTTGTACCAGTATAAGACCAAGACCTACTGCAGACTTAATATTACCCCTATAAACAGTTCCTGACTCCGTAATTCCAACATGAAGTGGATACTTAGTCTTTTCTGCAATTATCTCATGAGCCTTTACACACATCATAACATCTGATGACTTAATGCTTATGACCATATTGTCATAATCGCAGCGCTCAATCATAGAAACTTTATCCAAGGCGCTCTCAACTATACCCTCGGCTGTTACACCACCATATTTTTCCACAAGTGCTTTTTCCAAAGAACCAGAATTGACACCAACTCTTATTGGGATATTCTTTGATTTGGCAACGGCAACAACCTTTTTAAGATTATCTTCGCCGCCTATGTTGCCTGGATTGATTCTTATCTTATCAGCTCCACATTCCATAGCAAGTATAGCCATCTTGTAGTCAAAATGTATGTCTGCAACTATAGGAATGTTTATATGCTTTTTTATCTCATCGAAAGCACGGGCAGAAGCCTCGTTGTTGGCAGTAGACCTAATAATCTGACAGCCTGCCTCCTCTAATCTTTTTATCTGTTCTACCGTAGCCCTAATATCTGCTGTATCAGTATTTGTCATAGACTGAATAAGAATTGGATTACCTCCTCCAATCTTTGCATTGCCAATATGGATAACCTTAGTTTGCTCTCTATGTGTAAGCATATATATTTACCTCCAGACAAAGATGTTATATCACCTTAAAAGAACACATTTTTTATATCATTAAAAAATACCACTATCATAAGAATAATAAGTAATACGAAGCCTATCATATTTACAAAAGCTTCTTTTTCTGGTGGAATCTTCTTACGTCTCACACCCTCAATTATAAGGAAAAGAAGTCTTCCTCCATCAAGAGCCGGAATTGGCAAAAGATTCATAACACCTAAGTTGACACTAAGAAGTATACACCAGTTAAGCATATTGAGAAGAATATTTATAATAGCCTCTTTTCTGCTGTCACTTTCCTCTTTAACCTCTTCGATAATTTGATTCATAGTTCCACCAACACCGATAGGACCCATAACTTCATCGCCAGATACCCCTCCGGTTATTATTAGTTTAAGGCTTGTAACCGTTGCCTTAACCCAATATCTGAGCTCTAAGGCAGCATACTTTATATCTGTACCGATACCCTCAGACTCTCTGTATCCGCCCATAACTCCCATTTTATAGGCTCCACTCTCGTCGAGCATAGGATATACAGTAGTGCTATATCTTTCTCCCTCTGAATTTTCAAGCACCATCTTAATAGGCTTAGAAGGGTCATTGAGTTGCATATACAACAATACTTCTCTATAATTGTACATTCTTTCCCCATTCATACTTATGATGGTATCTCCAGTTTCAATACCAGCAATCTCAGCAGCACTTCCCTCTCTAACATAAGACAGAGCTGCTGGATCATATCCAGTAAAATGCACAAGAATTATAGCAAACACAAAAGCAAGTATGAAATTGAATATGGGACCAGCGGCTACTACCATTATCCTTGCTAATACAGATTTGTTGCTAAAAGCATTTTCATTATCAGACTCTTCCTCCTCTCCTTCCATAAGACAATATCCACCTAAAGGAAGGATTCTAAGAGAATACTTGGTCTCATTTTTTTTGAAAGAAAAAATAGCCGGACCCATACCTATGGAAAACTCATTTACTGCTATTTTATTGGCTTTCGCTACTATAAAGTGTCCAAATTCATGAAAAAACACTATGATACCGAATACTAATATAATCAATATAATATTCATAAACTTACTCCTTTACCCCAACATATACCTATCTACATAGTCATATACCCATGCTTCTGTACTTAAAATCTCTTCTAAATCTGGATTTTCTATAAGAGTATGAGCATCCATACAGGCTTTTATTATGTCATAAATCTGTAAAAAGCTTATCTTCTTGTCTAAAAACAATGCCACTGCCTTCTCATTAGCAGCATTGAATACTGTTGGCATAGAGCCCCCTGTCTTAATTGCATTATAAGCGAAATCAAGTCCCTTAAATGTCTCTTTGTCAGGTGTATCTATAATTATCCCAGAAAGAGCTTTAAAATCTAATCTATCTCCAGCTAGATATCTTCTCTTAGGATAATAAAGGGCATATTGTATAGGCAACTTCATGTCTGGTGTTCCAAGCTGTGCCTTAATGGAACCATCTTCAAATTCAACCATAGAATGAATTATACTCTGGGGCTGTACAACAACCTCTATATCCTCTGGCTCAATATCAAAAAGCCACTTAGCTTCAATTACCTCTAATCCCTTATTAACAAGTGTAGCAGAATCTATGGTTATTTTTCTTCCCATGGCCCAGTTTGGATGTTTTAAAGCATCCTCCACTGTTACCCTGGTAAGATACTCTCTATCCTTACCCCTAAATGGTCCACCTGAAGCAGTTATAAGTAATCTGCTTATCTTATTATCAGTTTCTCCATGTATACACTGGAATATAGCTGAATGTTCACTATCAACAGGTAAAATCTTAACTCCCATTTCTTTGGCGAGAGGCATAATAATATGACCTGCTGTTACAAGAGTCTCTTTGTTAGCAAGCGCGATATCCTTTCCTGCCTTAATTGCCTCTATAGTAGGCCTTATACCAATCATACCAACAATAGCAGTAACCAATATATCAGAATCCTTATGTCTGGCAATCTCTATGAGACCTTCCATACCAGAAACAATCCTTATATCAAAGTTAGACAAGGCCTCCCTAAGCAAGCAAGCCTTGTCTTCACTCCAGATTCCCACTATATCAGGTTTAAATTCTTTTGCCTGTTCAATAAGTAATTCCACATTGCTTCCTGCAGATATGGCAACTACCTTTATATCCTGATTGGCTCTAACTACATCCAAAGTCTGTGTTCCTATGGAACCTGTAGAACCAATAATAGCAATCTTTTTCAAAATCTTAACCTCCAAGATTACCTGTCATATATAACAAACAATAATATATAATAGGTGCTGTAAATATAATACTATCAAATCTGTCTAATATACCACCATGTCCCGGAATAAGCTTTCCATAATCTTTTATGTCATTGTTACGCTTAATGGCTGAAGCAGCCAAATCTCCTATAACAGCCATAACTGCGCCCGCAAGACCTATAATGGCAAATATAATAGGTGCATTACTTAATTCATATACATTTTTGCTGAAAAATATACCATACAAGGCACCAACTAATGCTGAAGAGAAAAGTCCACCTATAAGCCCTTCAACACTTTTCTTTGGTGAAAGTTTTGGAGTCATCTTATGCTTGCCAAGGGTTACGCCGAAGCAGTATGCAAAGGTATCATTTACCCATGAACATACAAATATCATAACCACAAGTGCTCCACCGTATTTTAACTCTCTAATCTGATACACATAAGAGAGCATAACTGTCACATAAAAGAATGACATAATAGCTGCCATAGCATCCTTATCCTGAAACTTTGGATAAGCAATAACATAAACAGAAAGCACAGCCAATATATAAGCAAGCATCATAGGCATAATATATTCACTATATCCAAAGCATAACAGACCATAGTAAACTATGGTGGCTAGATATGTTACAATACCCATAGCAGACTTCTCTAGCTTATAAATTCTAAGAAGTTCAAACACTCCTCCCAAAGAAAGAAGGAATACTGCTCCTAGGGTTACATATCCACCTAAATATAATACTCCTACAACAAGTATAACTAATACTATTCCGCTTAATAATCTTGTTTTAAACATTTACTTTACCCCGCCATATCTTCTGTCTCTGCCATTAAAGTATCTGATGGCATCTTCTAAATCTTTTATTGAAAAATCCGGCCACAACACATCTGTAAAATAAAACTCAGTGTATGCAAGTTGCCAGATAAGATAATTTGATAATCTAAGTTCACCGCTAGTCCTAATAAGCAAATCCGGATCCGGCATATTCCTTGTATCAAGGTAGGAAGAAATAAGACTCTCATCTATATTCGATTCTAAAAGTTTACCACTCCTAGTATCTTCAGCAATCTTTGTCACCGCTCTTCTTATCTCATCTCTACCGCCATAATTGAGAGCTATAGTAAAGTTAAGACCATCACAATAAGCTGTCTTTTCCTCAAGCTCTTCAATCTTTTCTACGATATCTTTATCAAGTGCAGTTCTATCACCTATGATTCTAACTCGCATATTGTTTTTTGATGCACGCTCAATACAATCAACGAGATAGTTTCTAAGAAGATTCATAATACCAGTCACTTCCTCCACAGAACGTTTCCAATTCTCAGTGGAAAAAGCATAAACTGTAAGATACTTAATCCCAAGGTCATGGGCATCTTCACATATCTGTTCTACAGTCTTTGCCCCTGCCTTATGACCAAAGTTTCTAGGCATAAGTCTCTTCTTTGCCCATCTTCCATTACCATCCATGATAATAGCAACATGCTCTGGTATATTTAACTTTTCACCATCAATTATCTTTTCCAAAATATATTCTCCTGATTATACAGTCATAATTTCCTTAGTCTTTTCGTCGATAGCCTTATCGATATCGGCTACATACTTATCAGTCATCTTCTGAACCTTATCCTCGTTAGTCTTAAGTTCATCCTCTGATATCTCACTTGCCTTATTCATCTTCTTAAGAGCATCGTTTGCATCTCTTCTTACATTTCTTATAACAACCTTTGCATTCTCGCCCTTCTTCTTGATATCCTTAGCAAGTTCTTTTCTTCTATCCTCAGTAAGCTCTGGGAAATTAAGAATTACACACTTACCATCGTTATTTGGTGTTACTCCTAAGTCTGAGCACATAATTGCCTTCTCAATCTCTTTTATAAGACTTGACTCCCATGGCTGAATCATAAGTGTTCTAGCCTCTGGTACTGTTATATTAGCAACCTGCTGCATAGGTGTAGGAGTTCCGTAATACTCAACTCTAATCTTGTCTAAAATATGTGGGTTAGCTCTTCCTGCTCTAATTGAAGAGAACTCTGACATAAGACTCTCTATGGCTTTTTGCATCTTGCTTTCATACTGTGATAACATAAAATAAATTCCTCCTAAAATGTATTATAATTTCTAAAATAATTTCAATCTTATAACTTAATCGCAGCTAACTAAAGTTCCTGTAAAGCCTCCAGTAACTGCTTTTACGATACTGTTTTCTCCGTCCAAACCAAAAAGCATCATAGGCATCTTGTTCTCCATGGCAAGCACTGCTGCCGAAAGGTCAATAACTCCTAACTTCTTGTCTACTATCTCTGTAATGCTCATATTGTCGTACTTCTTTGCATTTGGATTTGTCTTTGGATCACTATCATAAACTCCATCGATAGCCTTTGCCATAAGTATAGCATCTACTGACACCTCAATAGCCATAAGAACTGTTGCTGTATCAGTTGAGAAATATGGATGTCCTGTTCCTCCTGCAAAGAACACAACCTCACCTTTCTCAAGATATTCGCAAGCCTTATCCTTATTGAAAAGCTCTGTTACATTGCCACATAAAAATGGGGTCATTATATGAGTCTTCATGCCTTCCTGGCTAAACATATCTGCTGTATAGATGCAGTTCATCACTGTGGCAAGCATACCAATCTGGTCAGCTTTTACTCTATCCATATTCTCAGAAGAACGACCTCTCCAGAAATTACCACCACCGATAACAACACTAACCTGAATGCCCTTATCCACAATTTGCTTTACCTGCTTTGCAACACCACGAGCGGTTTCCTCGTCAAAGCCCATCTTCTTGTCTCCGGCTAAAGCCTCACCACTTAACTTAAGTAAAATTCTCTTCATATCCATTATCGTCCTACTCCTACTCGAAAAAGCTCTTTACATCTATCTCTGAATAACACTGTGAACAAAATCCCTCAATAACAGCACCATTGTTAATCTGAACTGAACGAGACTTAATGTTACCCATAATAACAGCAGTTGAATCAACTATAACAGGACCATGTACATCTATGTCACCGTTAACAGCACCTGCTACAACAGCAGATGTTGCATTTACATTACCAACTACCACAGAGCCTACGCCTATCTTAACACTGCCTGTAGAAGTTATCTCTCCCTCTATCTTAGCCGCATTTGAGTATACCTCACCAGCGCTGACATTACCCTTTATACTTCCACCTACTATAAGCTTTCCTGCACAGGTAACATTGCCCAAAACAGCACCGATAACATCGATACCACCATCTGTTTCAACGTCTCCCTTTATGGTAGTTCCCTTTGTAATATAAGTAGTATCATCAGATAAAATGTTATCAACTTCTGCTTCCTTGGATATTATGTCCTTATCCATATAATCAGATTTGTTAAGCTCCGCCATATTATCCTCCTCATAGGCATCTTCATCATGCTTTAAAATCGCAGCCTCAACAGCTTTATTTAAATCTACATCTACAAGCTCTTCCTTATATGGTTCTTCTGACTCTACAAGAAAGGCATCATCTGTATTTTCTTCCATATTTTCTTCATCGAGCTCATCTACAGCAAGAAGTTCATCCTCTAAATCATCTTCGGCCTCATTATTTTCAGTTTCAGCCACCATCTCTACCATAACTGAATCTGCAAAGGTCTTATCAACAAGCCCCTCTGTATCTGATTCTAAAGATTCATTAATTATTTCAGCATCAGGAATCTGAGCAAAGGAGTCATTTGACTCCTCCTCAACCTCAGCTTCAACCTCTTCCTCGTATTTTCCCTCAGTTTCTTTAAAGGTCTCGCTGTTCATACTAGCCTCTATAGAAAAGTCGTCAAGATCCTCCAATAAATCTTCTGGGGCTATATCCATATTATCATCTTCATCAAAAGTATTAACCATATCTTCATCGTCATACTCATTGGCAAGTTCATCTTTATCAGGCATAAGTTCATTTACAGCCTGTGCAAAATCTCTTTTAAAATCTTTAAAAAATCCCATATTATTCCTCCTCTTATTTTTGTAAAACCATCCCAAATATTATACACTATCAGAGGTCTTAAATCAATTAAAACTCCTTATATAATCTTACCAAAACCATTAAAATCGCAAAGGTCTTGTTAATATCTTCTATATGCTCTAAGGAATGTCCTACCTCATCAAACTGTTTTATAGGAATTTCCTGTTCAACACAGTATATCTTTAACTTATGTGGCTCAAGTATCGTGTCATCTTTTCCCGCAACCACGATACACTTTCCACGTTTCATATACTTTAATGCATCTAAAACTGGAGTGAGATATATGTGCCTTACACGAATTTTATAGTGTGCTTCGTAATATCCTGCTAGGGCGGTACCTATGCTTTTTGACACAAATACAATATCTTCGTATTGGCTAAAATCTATCTTGTCCAAAACCTTTTCTACATAGACTTTTGCTTCCTCAATAAGGCCGGTTATATCATCCTTATCTCCCTTTAATCTGAAATTGTAACTTAACCTTATTACGTCATACTCCCTTTTTTCAAAGACTCTTCCTGCGTAATAAAGAAGAGGCTTATCTGCACTATAATTTCTTCCAGGGAATATAACCATCAACTTATTCTTTGACATTTTCACCTCATAATTTAATATTAACCTTTCTATTCAAGGAAATCACATCAATATCTCCTATACTAAACAATATATCAGGCAACACTAGATATGTATTGGCATGATACATATCCCTTCTACTCTGAATAGTCTGGATATAAGAATCTCGACTATGATAACTTAACAATTCATGAATTTCCAGGTAAGACATATCCTCTCTTGCAATACCTAGAACCTCACCTAATCTGATTATTACCTCCAATAGCAGATTAAGAGACTTGGTAAGTTCAAACTTGAATAAATCTTTGTTTTTATAACAAATAATAATAAACTCTATAAATCTCTCCGGCGTTATGGAAAGTCCTATGTCCGAAAGAGCTTTCTTCAGAATATCAGCATCTAACAATTTTCCTTCTATTTTTTCTTCCTGGAACATTTCCTTCTTATCGCCACCAAGCTGAACAGGTTCTATATGAAGTTTTTCAAAACAGTCTGTTCGTATATCAAATATCCCAGAACGTAGCTGACCATATAATTTATTGAATTCTTCCTTGGTCATCTCTCCAAAAGTATATTTTTTTAAGTCTCTTTTTAGCTCTGTAGAAACTGTGGTAATGGAATCCGTAAAAGTATACATGGTCTCTCTTGTAAAATATCCTTTTTCAACAAGAGTTTCACACATACGCTTAGCTAAAAATGTACATCTGGTTTGCCTAGTATACTGTGGAGTTCCATACTTCTTTATAGAATCCAACAAATCCTCAATATACTTGTACAGCTTCATAACATTGGTTTCATAAAGAGGTTGATTTCTTCTAACACTTCTTCGTACATCTCCCAGATTCGTTAAGCCTTGTTTATCTTGGTCACATATCTGGTGATAATTTTTTATAATATTATTTGTAATACCAAATACTCCGTCTTTTATAAGCTTTACTTCCTCATCCGAAAAACCATATTCCAAAAGTTTTAAAAGTCTATCCTCCGTAGAAAAATCATATATATTGAATATAAGATTTTTCTCTAAATTGTTGTGAATTTTCTTATCCTCTTTTAGCTTTTCTTCATAATAATCAAAAAGTTTATATCTGACTTTTGCCGGAATACTACTTGGTGTTAAACCTTCAAATGTATAGTCAATAGATACATAAGGTTTATTGCCAACCTTTTGCGTAAGTTCACCATTCACCTCCGTATATCCCATCTCTAAAATTGCTTTATTCCAGATATCAGTAGTTATAACATCGCGAAACAGAGAATAATCAAGAGGTCTTGGATTAGTGCCCAACTGGTCCAATGTATTCCAATATGCTCCATCTGACAAAATATGATTTGTATCTAAATACGTACACTTTGCAAAGGATTTTGTGTCTGCAAATTCCTTATCCGTCATAGGTCTTGGCATATTTATAACCTTTTCTAAAGGTTCCCACCTTATTACATATACATTTTCGCTACTATCAATGGTAAAGTCTATCTTAAATGCATCAATCTCCGGAAAGGCATCCTCAATTTCCTTAGCTGTCTTCACTAGATTGTAAGCTCTTTCTGTAAGAAATTCTCTAGATGCATTTTTTGCAATCCACTTGGTTTTTCCTTTACCATCTTCCTCGTTATACACCACCATATAGTATGGCCTATTATATACTGTATCTCTCGTGCACAATACACCAGAGCGTACTATGTCATTTTTCATATCAATATTATAATTAGTTGTCTCTGGTTGCCCCATACTATCTCCTCCTTGCTACAGTATAAACTTCTTTATTACTTCCACTATTCCATCCTCGTCGCAGGAAGCTGTTATATAATCTGCATTGTCCTTTACAATCTGCTGAGCGTTGTCCATAGCAACACCAATTCCTGCATACTTAACCATCGTAAGGTCATTAAAACCATCTCCACAGCATATTGAATTTTCTCTCGGAATATTAAGAGTTTTCAATAAACCATCCAATGACTCTGCCTTATCAACACCCTTTGTTGTAACCTCAATAAAATATGGTTCAGACCTAAACACATTAAGGTCTGGTTCCAAAAGATTTCTAAGTGTCTCCTCGTGTTTAGGAGCAATATCCGGTGGTGCTGTAAGAAGACATTTTACCATATCAAAATCCACGTAAGATAAAAAATCCTCCACCTGTCTTATAACCATATAATTGAGTCTTGCTTCATACTCCATATACTCATCTATATCTGTTCCAGTGATAACTGAATCATTCTGATATGTCACCATACCTATACCATGCTCTTTTGCATAATTATATATGGTTTTAGCAAAGCTATTTGGTATAGCCTTTTCAAAAACTGTCTCTTTCGTTTTACAGTTAATAATCTTACCACCATTAAAGGAAAGGGCATATCCGCCAAACTTATCCAATCCAATCTCCTTGGCATAACCCTTCATGCCTGGATATGGTCTCCCCGATGCAAGCGCTACTATATGGCCTTCCTCTTGTATTTTTGTTAAGTACTTAAGTGTTTCAGGGGTTATCTCCTTCTTTGAATTAACCAATGTTCCATCTATATCCAAAACAAGTATTTTTTTATCTTTCATTTCATACCTCATCATGCTAAATTATATCATTTTTACTCAATGTATATCATACCATTTTTTTTGATATTTTAGAAGAGTTATGTTATATTATTCACATATTTTAAACAAAAGGATTTCAATTATGGATATAACTATATATTTAGAAAACAAAAAAATTGATAGGGACTATAACTTAGCCCTATCAGAATATAAAAAACGAATATCAACCTGGTGCAATTTAAAAATTATCCCAGAAAAAAACATAGAAAAAATCACATTAAAAAAATCAGCAAAAACCTATGTGGTATGTTCTCAAAAAGAGACCATATCTTCCACTGACCTTGCTGATTTGATTAGTAATTTAAATATAAATGGATTCTCCTCCATAAACTTCATCATACTACCAGACAGATATATTCTAATGGATTCCTGGAAAAGCTTAAATTTTGCAAAAGATATGGATATAGAATACTTCGCTGTATCTTCCTTTAACCTTGAAGGTGATTTAACCGCTGTGGTTTTATCGGAACAATTATATAGAGCTTATACCATAATAAACAACATAACTTATCATAAATAAGTTGCCATTTGTTCCAATAACATAATTCTCATAAGTTGGTGTGGGAATGTCATTTTGGAAAAACTTATTTTTTCATTTGCTCTTTTTACAACTCTGTCATCTAATCCAAGGGAGCCACCTATGACAAACACAACATCACCATTGGTCTTACTTTTCCCTTTGTTAACAATCTCTCTTAGTTTTTCTGACGTAGTCACTTTTCCATCTATACAAAGAGCTATAACATAGTCCGTATTTTTAATTTGTTCTAATATTTTATCTCCTTCTTTTTCTTTAACTATCCCATTGATAGACTCTTTTGCATTCTTAGGTATACTCTCATCCAAAAGTTCTATAACCTTTATTTTATTCTTTTTTTCAATCAGTCTTTCGTATTCAAAGGCTTTGTTTTTTAAATAATCTTCTTTTAGTTTTCCAACTACAATTAACTTGATATACTCCAAATCCCACCTCTATAGCCACTTTATTAACAATTAAAGTCATATTTTACATAGTTTTTTTACATAAAGTTGTCAATCTGTTTAAACTTTGTTCATAATTTCACTTTATAATACAAGTATAGTTTTTTTTCATAAATCCTCTCTTTAAATTATACAAAACGAAATGCCGGTTTTATTTGCCGGCATTTCGTTTTTTGTTTATCTATACATTTCCATTTTTTACATCTTCAAATTCTTTTATAACTTCATCATCTACCTTTGGTGTTACAAGTGAAACAACAAGGATAAAGAGCAAGCTTACGAAGAATCCTATTAAAAGTGAATATGCACCTGTATATGTACCAAGAGTAACCTTCTCACCAGCCATATCTATAAACTTAATATAATCCCAGATAATAACTGTAAGACCACCACTAATCATACCTGCGGCTGCACCATATATATTAGTTCTCTTCCAATAAAGAGACATAAGTATAGTTGGACCAAATGCACTACCAAGACCTGCCCAAGCATCAGACACAAGAAGCATAATACTTGAATTTGGATTCCAAGCAATTATATATGCAATTATTGCGATTATAATAACTGTTACTTTTGCAATAACAAGAACCTGTTTCTCAGTAAGTTTCTTAAAGAACACTCCATGACACAAGTCATTTGCTACGGCTGATGAAGAAACAAGAAGCTGTGAATCTGCTGTAGACATTATAGCTGCAAGTACAGCACAAAGTAAAAGGCCACCGATAAATACAAGATTTGTATCCTCCATAAACACCTTCATAATCATCTCTATAAACACATTCTCATATTCTGCATTTGTCTCTCCAAGTACCTTTGGGAAAAGATATGCTCTACCAATCACACCTATAACACAGGCAACAGAAAGTGAAAGAAGGACCCATACAATACCAATTTTCTTAGATTTAGAAAGTTCCTTTTCATCCTTAATTGCCATAAATCTAACAAGAATGTGTGGCATACCACAATATCCAAGTCCCCAAGCAAGCTGTGATGCAACACTCATAGCCCCTATAGGCTCTCCATCAACAGAAAAAATATTAAGATAATCCTTTGCATCAACAGTAAGACCACTGTCAATAAGGTTAGGTATAATATTTCCAGTACCCATAAGCATTACCGCAATCATAGGTACTGCAAGTATTGCAACAAGCATAAGCATACCTTGGATAAAATCTGTCTTACATACAGCAAGGAAGCCTCCAAGGAAAGTATACGCTAAAATTACAACTGCGCCAAGGGTAAGTGCCTGATGATAGTCAAGGTCAGTAACCAAATCAAAAAGTTTACCACCTGCTGCAAAAGCAGATGCAGTATATACAAGGAAAAATACAACTATAACAATTGCAGAAATCGCCTTAAGTATGTTGTGCTTATCTCTAAATCTGTTACTTAAATACTCTGGTATAGTCATTGCATTGCCAGCTTTTATAGTATATCTTCTAAGTCTACCTGATATAAAAAGCCAGTTTAAAACTGTACCAATAAAAAGTCCAATGGCAATCCATGCCTGATTAGTACCATAGGCATATATACAACCTGGAAGTCCCATAAGAAGCCATCCACTCATATCAGAAGCCTGAGCTGAAAGAGCTGCAACCCAGCCACCAAGGTTTCTTCCCCCTAAAAAATAATCATCTGCGTTCTTATTCTTTTTTGCTGTTGTTGCTCCAATGATAATCATACCAAGCATATAAACAGCGAACGCAAGTAAAATCCATCCTGTCATGAATCTTTAGTCTCCATTACTAAAAGATAACCTGTATCTATGGTAATGAGACCTTCCTCCTCTCTTAATTCGTTGCTGATTCCTAGGGAATCTTCTTTTATCATAGTAGCATCTGTAAGGGGATACTTAAACCCTTTAAGGGTTATGCCTGTAACCTTATCAGAAAAAGGTATGCAGGAAATGTATTTTCCGTACAATGTTTTTTTCTCAATCTTACACTGCTTATCTATCATTCTTATGCGGTTATTGTCATCAACGATGAATGCATCAACCTTTTTTTCAAGACACAGTTTAAGCATATTTATATTGGCAAGCATATGGTCTATGCGAGTTCCTGTAGCTCCCACCAAAATAACCCTTGATGGATTTTGCTTAAGTGCCTCTAAAACAGCTACGTGTGTGTCTGTAAAATCTTTTTCAGGTTGTAAAACAATTATATTAGGGTGATTTTCATAATAAATCCTTATATCAGCTGATGCCGAGTCAAAGTCACCTAATACTAAATCAGCATCAATCCCTAATCTATACAATGTCTCTATGCCCTTATCTACCCCGATAATATAAGAACCATTATAATCATTCATAACCTGCAAAAGCAAATCATCTTGAATGGTTCCTCCGGTTACAATAATAATATTATCCACTTATACTTTCCTCGTCTCATTTATGACATCTTATCCATAAACGCCTTCACATTATAAGCTATATCATCCTTGAAAACCGCTGAGCCAGCAACTATTACGTTTGCTCCAGCCTCTATAACTGTAGTAACATTGTCAAGGTTAATTCCTCCATCAACCTCAACGAGCAAATCCTTACCTTGTTCATTTGCCCAGTTTCTTATATCTTTAATCTTTTCAAGGGCAATTGGCATAAACTTTTGTCCACCAAAGCCTGGATATACACTCATTACAAGTATCATATCTACTTTTTCTATATAATCCTTAACCGCATTAGCTGGTGTGTCAGGATTAATTGCAAGGCCAATTTTTGCTCCCGATTTTCTAATAGCTTCCAATGTTTCATCAAGATTTTCACAAGCCTCATAATGCACAGTAATAAGGTCTGCACCAACCTTTCTAAAAGTATCTATATATCTAATCGGCTCTTTAACCATAAGATGTACATCAAAAAAACTATCTGTAATCTTTCTTATACACTCTATGACTGGTGGTCCAAAAGATATATTCTTTACAAAATGTCCATCCATAACATCAAGGTGATACCACTTTACACCGGAGGCATCTAAAACCTTGGCATCTGCTTCAATGTTATTAAAATTGACGGATAATAAAGAAGGTGAAAGAATATTCATATTACCATCTCCTTTTATTTTTTAATTCTTCATATAACTGTTTATAGTTATCATATCGCAAGGTACTTATATGGTTGTTGTAAAGTGCTTCCTTCACCTTACAATCTGGTTCATTTATGTGAACACAACCATTAAAACGACATCCCTCACTGTACTCATTAAACTCATTATAGTAATTCTTTAATTCCTCTGGTTCCATATCTTCTACGTACAAAGAGCTGAATCCAGGAGTATCCATAATAAATGTATCTTTCCCTACACAGATAAGCTCAGAATGTCTGGTAGTATGCTTTCCACGCTTAATCTTCTCGCTTATTTCTCCTGTTTGTGCCATAACATTTGGATTAAATATATTAAGCATTGAAGATTTACCCACTCCTGAAGGGCCGGCAAATACTGTAGTTTTTCCCTTGAGTAATTCTTTTAAGACTGATATACCATCTGATGAATACCTAGAATCTTCCCTAGAATAAGTAGAGGTTATGATTACATCATAACCACATCTTTCATAAATATCTTTTATTGAATTCGCCTGTTCTTCACTCACCAAATCGGACTTATTCAAACATATAATGGTTTTTACATCCTGTGCATCCATCATAATTAAGAATCTATCCAATAAATTATAGTTAGGTTCTGGATTAGACAGTGCAAATATAATGACTGCCTGATCAACATTGGCAACGGATGGGCGAATCAAACTATTTGTTCTCGACAAAATAGAGACTATATTACCAGTCAAGTCATCCTCACTGATTATATCAATCTCCACATTATCACCCACAGTGGGTTTAATATTGTCTTTTCTGAAGGCACCCTTTGCCTTACATTCAAAAATTCTATTATCAGGTAGGTGGATATAATAGAATCCACCTACCCCTTTTATAATCTTTCCCTGCATTTATTCCTGTGGTTCCTCAAACTCATCGTAAGTTACAGATGTAGAACATGAAAACTGTGCTGTAACATTACTTCCATTTGCATCAATGATAATTATATCTGCTTTACCACCTTGATTTTCAAGACCAGACTTAGAGCCTGAAACCGAATTTGGTGTTCCTGCAGTAACTGTTATTGTCTGCTCAGATACAGTCACACCGTCATAACGAATCTGTACAGTAACTGCTGTTCCATCTAAGGATGCATCGTTACAAGTAACTGTTCCAGATATATTTGCAGTATACATAGTAACCTTTTCTTCTGGTCCCTCACTAACAACGAAATCTACAGTTGCACCCTCTGTAAGAGGTGTACCCTGAACAACTGACTGACTTATAACCTGTCCAGCTGGCATAGTTTCATCATTCTCTGAGCTTACTGTACCAGGCTTAAGATTAACGGATTCAAGCGCATCCTTTGCCTGCTGCTCTGTAAGTCCATAAAGGTTAGGTACAGGTACTTCCTTATCCTCCGGACCATTACTTACTGTTATTATAATTTCAGAGTCTGCTGCTGCCATCTCTCCTGCTGCTGGTGACTGCATAATTACAAAATCTTTTTCAACTTCGTCATCAAAAGCATATGCATGCTTAACCTTAAAGCCTGCCTCAGTTATCATCTGACACGCCTGTGCATCTGAATAACCTTCAACATTTGGAACCTCTAACTGCTCTGCTCCACCACTTACATATATAATAATCTCTGATTCGGCAGGAATTGCATCATTTGGCTTAACACTCTGATCTACAACATATCCTTCCGGTACATCCTCGCTTGTAATTTTTTCTACCTTTACATTTTTAAAGCCAGCCTTCTCAAGCATATCGAGAGCCTTCTGCTCAGAATAATCAAGCACATCTATCATTACTAAATCTGTAGTTTCTGATGTTGTAGCATCAGTGGTTTTGTCTTTCTTTTTACCACCACTAAACCATCCAAGTACATTACCGAGAACCACCATAAGAACAATAGCTATAACAACTGCTGTAGCTATACCGGCGATAGTAACCGCCTTCTTAAGGCTTGGGTCAATTTCGCCATCATCCTCATCCTCGTCTTCCTCATAATCATCCTGAATCTTCTTAACACTAGCACGAGGCTTTACTGGTTGCTGTTGTTCTTCTTCGTATTCATCCTCATAATCGTAATCATCATTAAAAGAATCATCTATCATCTGATTGATTCTTTGATTATTTACAGGAATTGGTGATATGCCACCTATTGGGCGAAGCTCACCCATATCATTTTGTACAGGTGGATTAACAGCAAATGCATTAAGCTGACTGTTGTCATATGGATCCTTGTAAGCACTTCCATCACGAATTGCCTGTACATCCTCCTTTGTCCACTCCTGAGTTGGACTGTTAGTAATAGCTGTAGGAGCCACTACTATATCTATGTTAGGATTGTTCTGAACTCTTTTTAAATCTGCAATAAGCGCACTTGCAGTAAGATATCTTCTCTCTGGCTTTTTCTGTGTAGCCTTTAAGATAACCTTCTCAAAGCTTGAATATATATCAGGATAGTATTGTCTTGGAGATATCATCTCATTTTGGATATGCATAAGGGCAACAGATACATTGTTATCTCCCTCAAAAGGAACTCTACCTGTAACCATCTCATACATAGTAATACCAAGTGAATATATATCACTTCTTTCATCACTAAAACCACCACGAGCCTGTTCTGGTGAAATGTAATGAACACTGCCCATAGCTCCTGATGTAAGTGTGTTAGATGTTGCAGCCTTAGCAATACCAAAATCAGTAACCTTAATGTTACCATTTTTAGACACAATAATGTTCTGAGGCTTAATATCTCTATGTATGATATGACTCTCATGAGCTGCCTCAAGACCTGATGCTATCTGAATAGCAAAATCGAGAGCCTTGTCCATATTAAGTCTACCATACTGCTCAATATACTCTTTTAATGTGATACCATCCACAAGTTCCATTACAATAAAGTACATTCCGTCATCGTCATATACATCATATACATTTACAATGTTTGGATGTGAAAGACCTGCTGAAGCCTGAGCTTCAACTCTAAACTTTGTAACAAAATTCTTATCATTAGAAAATTCTGGTTTAAGAACCTTTATTGCTACATTTCTATTAAGTCTGTGACATCTTGCTTTGTACACAATTGACATACCGCCGGCACCAACCACCTCAAGTATCTCATATCTATCACACAATATCATTCCTGGTTTTAACATCTTTATTACCCTTTCTCTATTCAATCCCTTAATCGTTTTATATTGATATAACGACTACAGATATATTATCTGAGCCACCATAGTAATTGGCTCTATCTACAAGTGCTTCAGTTGTCTTCTCTAAATTAGTGTGATCAACTATAATATCTCTTATCTCGTCATCTTCTACCATATTAGATAATCCATCTGAACAAAGTAATATCTTATCCTCAGGATTAAAATCTATTTCAAAAAAGTCCGGTATCACCTCGTCCTTAGAACCCATAGCCTTAGTTATAATGTTCTTTTCTGGATGATTACGCCCTTTCTTTCTCTCTAACTCACCATTTCGAATCAATTCTTCTACTAAAGAGTGATCCATAGTAATCTGTTTTATATCATTGCCCACTATGTAAAGTCTACTATCACCCACATTGGCAACATATAATTTGTTGTCTTGAACAACGGCTGCAACCATAGTAGTTCCCATACCACTTAAGTCAGGGTCATTATTGGCTGCCTTATATATCTCGTTATTGGCAAATATCATAGCCCTCTTCATTATAGCTATAGGATTTTCTAATGTTGATTTTTTTATGAATTCCACAGTGATGTCTATCGCCATCCTAGATGCCATATCTCCTGCTCTGTGACCTCCCATACCGTCAGCCACAATATATAAATTGGATAATGGACCTACTGGCTTGTCACAAAAAAATATACTATCCTGGTTGCTTTTTCTCTTGCTTCCAGTATCAGTTTTTCCACTAGACCTCATTAGATTCCTCCTGACTTATTACAGCGTGTTTTCTCCTCAACTGACCACAGGCAGCATCGATATCACTGCCCACACTCCTTCTTATAGTACCATTTATTGATTTTTTTTCAAGTATTAATTTAAATTTTTCGACAGAATCCTCATCGCTTCGCTTAAAATCCCTTTCATTTATAGGGTTTATAGGTATAAGATTCACATGGCAATTTATACCTTTAAGTAATTTAGCAAGCTTAAGTGCCTGTTCTTCACCATCATTTTTCCCCTTTACAAGACTATATTCAAAAGTAATCCTTCTTCCTGTCTCCTGAAAATAATCCTTACATGCCTTAATTGTTTCCTCTAAGGTATACTGATGAGCTATAGGCATAAGCTCTTTTCTCTCCTCATCTGTAGGCGCATGCAGGGAAAGTGCAAATGTAATTGAAAGTTTTTCCTTTGCCAAGTCATATATACGAGGAACAATACCACAACTTGATACAGTAATTCCTCTTTGGCTTATGTTGTATCCCTTCTCTTCAGATATAAGCTTTATGAATCGAATGAGATTATCATAGTTATCTAACGGCTCTCCTGTACCCATGACAACTATGTTAGATATTCTTTCTCCTGTAAGCCTCATGGTTGCATAAACCTGTTCAAGCATCTCAGACGCTGTAAGATTACGCACCAAACCACCGATAGTTGATGCACAAAACTTGCACCCCATTCTGCATCCTGCTTGAGAAGATATACATATGGAATTACCATAACTATATTTCATAAATACAGTTTCAATCATCTGACCATCATTAAGTCTATACAAAAATTTGATAGTGCCATCTTTTTTAGACACCTGTCTGGTTTCCTCTTCGATGGTTACAAATCCAAACTTTATTATATCTTCTCTTAAGTTTTTAGGAAGATTAGTCATATCCTCTACCTTAGCTACATACTTTTCGTGCATCCAGCTAAAAATCTGCTTTGCCCTAAAGGCAGGATATCCCTTTTCTTTAATAAAGGTCTCTAATTCAGTTAAATACATTGATTTAATATCCATAGTATATCTATCCTCTATTTAAAACTGCATAATAAAACCCATCACAGTTATCAACACCCTGTAAAAATAGTCTTTCCTCCTGCATAGAAAAATCCTTATATTTTTCAAGGAACCACTTTACATTTTCCTGATTCTCATCCGGATTAATTGTACAGGTGCTAAAGAGTAATCTTCCGCCCTTTTTTACATAACCGGAAACCACATCCAATATACGCCTTTGCAAGCTAACAAGTTCTTCTAACTGTTCCTTTGTAAGCCTATATTTTATATCATTTTTTCTGCCAATTATACCAAGACCTGAGCATGGTACGTCAGCTATGACCACATCCACCTGCATATCATCAAGCGGTATCGTAGCATCATGGCAACTTATATTCACATTTGTAAAACCAAGTCTATCCACATTTTCCTCAATAAGCTCTAATTTATCTTCAGATATATCCATAGAATAGATTGTGCCTTCACCATTCATATACTCCGCTGCACAAGTTGTCTTTCCTCCAGGTGCTGCGCACACATCTATAACCGTATTCCCTGGTTTTATACCTGCTGTCCTTACAGCACACATAGAACTTTCGTCCTGAACGGTAAAATAGCCTTGTCTATATCCCGGCACCTTCTTAATAAAGTCATAATCTCTTATAAGAAGAGCCTTATCATCATACTCTCCATATTCAACTGTAATACCAGAATCACTAATCATCTGCTTTAATTCATCTTTTGATATCTTAGTTGTATTCACTCTTATAGACGTATCTCTGTCAAAAAAGCAACCCTCAAGTATCTTGGTATAGTTATCTGGATAGTCTTTTTTTAATTTTTCACATAACCATTTAGGAGTTGAATACTTTACAGAAATATAATCCACAGAGGTTACATCCTCTGATGGCTGTTTAATATTGTCTTTATTTCTGGATATATTCCTAAGAACCCCGTTTACAAAACCTGATAAACTTGAAAACCCATGTTTTTTTGCAAGTTTAACCGCCTCATTACAAGCCGCACTATCAGGCACAGAATCCATATAGAGTATCTGATATGTTCCCATTCTAAGCAAACATCTAATTAGAGGTTTACATTTATTAACCTTTGTTTTAGAAAATTGATTTATCACATAGTCCAAAGTAATACGCTGTTCCATAATCCCTTCAGAAAGTCTTGTAATAAATGCTCTCTCCCTTTTATCCTCAAACTGATTCTTTGACAGTGCCTTGGATATTGCCATATTTGAAAATGTATTTTTAGTCTCAATATCCATAAGAATACTAAGCACTATATCTCTTGAATCCATCTAAATTACTCCTTAACAATTATGAATTAAGCTTCATTCCTACTTCTATTTTGTTGCCATTTAAAAATGCAACTGTGTCCATAGGCTTTTTGCCCTCAGGCTGAAGATTTCTTATAACAAGCGCATCCTTACCACAGGCAACAGTAAAGGTTTTCTTTGTAACCTCTATAATCTCTCCAGGATTTCCTTCCTTTTCAACCACATCCGCTTTGAAAAGCTTCAAGCTCTTACCATCCAATGTGGTATAAGCACAAGGCCAAGGATTAAGACCTCTTATAAGCCTTTCAATACTTGCGGCATCCTTGGTAAAGTCAATATCTCCCATATCCTTGCTAAGCATTTTGGCGTAACAACTTAAAGAATCATCCTGTTTAGTTCTTGTAGCAGTACCTGATTTAACCGCCTCAAGGGTTGTTATAATAAGTCTGCCACCGGCTTCGGCCAACTTGTCGTGAAGAGTTGCTCCAGTATCATCTGATTTAATAACAATCTCCTCTTTTTCTATCATATCTCCCGTATCAAGACCTTTTTCCATATACATGGTGGTTACACCAGTGACATCCTCTCCATCTATGATGGACCATTCAATAGGTGCTGCACCTCTGTATTTAGGCAACAACGAAGCATGAATATTGATACAGCCATATGGTGGAATATTTAAAATACTCTCTGGAAGAATCTGACCATACGCTGCAACAACTATAACCTCAGGTGCAAGTTCTTTTAACATATTAACCACAGATTCTTCTTTTACCTTTTCAGGCTGGTATACCGGTATATTGTATTCTATAGCTTGTTTTTTTACTGGAGTTGGAACCAATGATTTGCTTCTTCCCTTTGCTTTATCTGGTTGGGTTATAACAGCAACCACATCATGACCAGCCTCAACAAGAGCCTTTAAACCGTACACTGCAAAATCAGGAGTTCCCATATAAACTATTTTCATATTATATATCTCCTCTTATTAATCTTCCTTTGGTGCTTCAACACTATACAATCCATCTAAGGTTCTATCCTTATATAACACACCATCCAAATGATCTAATTCATGGCAGATAGCTCTTGCAAGCAAACCTTCGCCCTCTACTATAAACTCTTCCATATCCTCGTTAAGTGCCTTACAAACAACATGATTAGGTCTAATCACTGTTCCCTGTAATCCAGGAAGACTTAAGCATCCTTCTTCGCCTTCCTGTTCTCCGTCAGATTCAATTATGACAGGATTAATAAGTGTAAGTGGATTACCATCACCTATATCAATTACTACTAATCTCTTTAGTATTCCTACCTGTGGTGCAGCAAGACCAACACCATTAGCCTCATACATTGTGTCATACATATCATCAATCAAAGTTGCAAGTCTTGATGTCATCTTTTCGATTGGTTTACACTCTTTTCTAAGTACGTCATCACCATCTAATCTTATTTTTCTAATTGCCATAATTAAACCTCCATTTTTAATACATATTAACCGGATTCACATCAACAGCTACCTTTATGCCATCTTTTTCGTAGGTGTCCACAAGGTTTCTTATATTCTCAAGCTGATTTATATCCTTGGTTTTAACGTATATTACTCTTCTGTATAAATCTTTTATCCTAGTTATAGTTGCATCACTAGGTCCTATAACTCTTACATTTTTATCATCCAATATACTGTTCTTTATAGTTTTAGTCAGTTCTTCAGATGCAATAGACACATCCTCATAAGTTAAAGACGTAAGCAGTACCACCATCATATTATAAACTGGCGGGTACTTTAACAGTCTTCTATAAGTCATCTCTGTGTCAAAAAAGCCTTCATAATCCTGATTCGACGCAGCAACTATTGCATAATGTTCAGGTTGATAGGTCTGTATCAGCACATGTCCCTTTTTATCTCCACGTCCAGCCCTGCCTGCTGCCTGAGTAAGCAGATCGAAGGTTCTCTCCCCAGACCTATAATCGTTGTCAAACAAAGACAAGTCTGCAAGCATGATTCCCACTAGGGTTACATTTTCAAAATCATGTCCCTTAACAATCATCTGAGTTCCTATAAGTATATCCGCCTTATTATCCAAAAACTCACTTAAAATCTCACTTTGAGAACCTTTTTTTGAGGTAGTGTCCTTATCCATTCGAAGGGTTTTCGCCTGAGGAAATAATCGATTGATTTCCTCCTCCACCTTCTGGGTTCCTGTACCAAATCCACCAATAAGCTTAGATTTGCAGGAAGGACATTCTTTAACTGTTCTTTCCACATGCCCACAATAATGACACATCATAAAACCATTATTGTGCAAAGACAAAGAAACATCACATTTTGGGCACTTAATTACCTCACCACATTCCCTACAGGAAACAAAGGTATTAAATCCTCTTCTATTTATAAAAAGCATTATCTGCTCTTTCTTTGTCAATCTGTCATTTATCATCTCGTACAGTTCTTTACTAACTATACTTCTATTACCAAGCCTAAGTTCCTCTCGCATATCCACCACAGATACCGATGAAAGCTCCATACCATATGGTCTAAAGGGAAGCTCCCACAAATGATACTTTCCAAGCTTAGCCAAGGAATAGCTTTCTATGGTTGGGGTAGCTGAGCCAAGTATGACAGACGCATCCTCCAACCTTGCTCTTTCAATAGCAACCTCCCTTGCGTGATACTTAGGTGTCTGGTCACTCTTATAAGCTCCATCATGCTCTTCATCTATAATTATAAGACCTAGATTTTGACAAGGAGTAAAAAGCGCTGACCTAGGGCCAATAATCACATCAACCTCATGGTTTTTCGCTCTCATAAATTCCTCGTACTTTTCACCTTTACTCTGTTTTGAATTTATGAGGGCAACTCTATCTCCAAAATGTTGTCTAAATCTAGCAAGATTTTGATAAGTAAGACCAATCTCCGGAATAAGAACAATAGCTTGTTTGCCTTTTTTTACAACTTCCTTTATGCAACCTATATAAACCTCAGTCTTACCACTTCCTGTGACTCCATGCAACAAATAAGTTTTGAAATCCCCATCTTCCTGGTGAGCTACAAATTCATCAATCAACATCTGCTGACTTTCGTTTAAATTCATAACTGGAGGTTTTGTAAGGTTAAACTCTTTTTCCGAAATTTTCTTAGCCGTCTTTCTAATCTTTTCCTTAACTGGCATAACTGTTTTTAAGGCATCGAACATTGTTGCTCCATAATTCTTTCTAATCCATGCCGCAAGCTTAATAAGTTTTCCCTCTATCTGCAAACTTTTGTCAGGTATTCCCGAAATACTCTTCATCTTATCTACATCAAAATTAGGAATATCTGTAAGGTTGATAACATAACCCTTTCTGTTGCGGTTACTCTGACCAAAAGGAACTTGCACCTGCATACCAATTTCTATGCTGTTTTCCAATTCCGCAGGAACCATATACTGAAAAGTTCTATCTATGGCCTCATGCGAAATATCTATTATTATATCCGCATATATTTGCGACATCTTCTTCCTCCACTATCTCACGGATAAGGTCTCTCTCATCCATATGATACTTCACGCCTTCTATCTCTTGATAGTCCTCATGACCCTTACCAGCAAATACAATTATATCACCTGGTTCACCATGTAAAATAGCATATCGCATAGCTTCCTTACGCTCCAATATCTCAACAAAGGAGCCCTTGGTCTTTGCCATACCTATCTTAATGTCATCAATAATATCCTGTGGCTTCTCAAATCTAGGGTTGTCACTTGTTATAATGGTAAGGTCTGCCATATTACCAGAAACTTCCCCCATCTCATAACGTCTGTCCTTGGAACGATTTCCACCACATCCAAAAAGAGAGATAAGTCTTTTCGGATTATAAGCCTTAAGGGCATTTAATAAACTCTCTAGGGCCATAGCATTATGAGCATAATCTATCATAACCGTAAAAGCATCTGATATAGGAATCATCTCAACTCTTCCTCTAACCTTTACACTAGCCAGAATACTTTGAATCTTTTCAAATGGCACTCCCATAAGGTCAGCAACCGCAATAGCAGCAAGAGAATTGTGAACGGAAAATTCTCCCGGAAGGTCCACCATAACCCTACCAGATACATCCCCTGTAAGATTATATGTTATGCCAAGAACACCTTTTTCTGAATATAGCTCATACTCATCGGCGTGGTAATTTGCACCTTCCTTCATACCATAGGTGACAATATCACAAGTTGCAGATTTCATCATATAATCTGCATAGGAATCATCTATGTTAAAGATTCCCTTTTTACACATAGTAAAAAGCTTTGCCTTCCACATCATATATTCTTCAAAGGTTTTATGTTCATTGGGACCAATATGGTCTTTTGATAAATTGGTAAATATGCCAAAATCAAATTCCACTCCTGCCACTCTGTCAAGCATAAGTCCCTGAGAAGATACTTCCATAACTACAGAGTCAAGACCATTATCTACCATATCCTTTAAATACTTGTGCAGTGTTAATGATTCTGGAGTGGTATTTGCTGCGTGAATCTGATTCACTCCATCAAGTATCTCAATAGTACCAATAAGTCCTGTCTTATATCCTGCTGCTATAAGCATCTCTCTAATCATATAAGTTATAGTGGTCTTTCCCTTAGTCCCAGTAATACCAATCACCTTAAGTTTCTTTGATGGCTCACCATAAAATCTGGAACTTATCATACCCATAGCATATCTGGTTGAAGGAACCTTGATTACGGTAACATCCGCATTTACCTCAACTGTTTTCTCAACAATCAACACAGCAGCTTTCTTTTCTGCAACATCCTGTGCATACTTATGTCCATCTGAAACTGCACCAGTTATACAAAAAAACAAGTCACCTTCACATACTTTTCTGGAATCATTATGAATATTATTGATGTAAATGTCTATATCTCCCTGTAAAACCTCATATTCTAAACCTGATATAAGTTCACTTAACTTCATACAATCCTCCTAAAATTAAACATAGGGACCACCATATCCGTAGTCCCTTAAGTGTTTATTCGTCGTCACCAACAATCTTAACCTTGGAGCTGTGTAACTCCTCAATAGCAACAGATAATGGTTTCTTTTCCTTCTTGTACTGGTAGTTTTCTTTCTTCTCTTTACGTTCAGCAACTCTACCGTCAATTATCTGTCTTGCTCTTTTTGAAGTTGCCATAACAATAGAATATCTACTCTGAACAACAGGCTGTTCGCCTGGTTCAACCTCACTATTAACTACTGCCATTAAATCTGAATATGATGGATGTAACATATCTATTCTCCCTTCCTAATTCGCCTTAAGCTCTCTTTTTATCTCTTCTATAAAACTCAAATTATTGTCATGCAAGCATTTCTTACTTACAATAATAGAATTAACTTTCTCAACACAGGTATCTAAGTCATCATTGATAACTATGTAATCATACTCATCTATGTCATCTGACTCAACCGCTGCACGCTTCATACGTTTTTCTATAACCTCAGCAGTCTCTGTTCCTCTACCTGCAAGTCTATTTTTAAGTTCTTCGGCACTTGGAGCTGCAATAAATATAAGTACAGCATCCGGATACTGACGTTTTACATTCATCGCACCTTGAACCTCTATCTCAAGAATAACATCTCTGCCTTCTTCCATCTCCTGCTCAACGAATTTACGTGGAGTTCCATAATAATTATCAACATACTGAGCCCACTCTATAAATCCATTGTAATCTATGAGAAGTTGAAAATCTTCAACAGACTTGAAATAGTATTCTCTACCGTCTACCTCTCCCTCACGTGGAGCTCTTGTTGTAGCCGATACAGATAAACTATATCCATATTTTTCTACAAGTTTTTTTACAACTGTCCCTTTGCCAGCCCCTGAGAAACCAGAGATAACTATTAAATCGCCTTTTCTCTCCATAGTATACACCTCATGTCATTTATTCTATATTCTGAATTTGTTCTCTAACCTTTTCAATGTCAGTCTTAAGATCAATACCTACGTCAGACACCTGAAGAGAATTTGATTTGCTAAGTATAGTGTTAGCCTCTCTATTCATCTCCTGTGCAATAAAATCAAGCTTACGACCTACTGAGCCACCCTCAGCAAGAATCTGCTTAGTACTTGCTATATGGCTCTTAAGTCTTACTATCTCCTCATCTACGCAAACCTTATCTGCGTAAATAACCACTTCTGTAGCAATACGCTGTTCATCTATCTGGGTATTAGTTGAAAGCTCTGCCACCTTTTCAGTAAGCTTTTGCTTATACTCTGCAATTATCTCCGGAGATTTATCCTCAATAAAGCTTACCATCTTAAGCATATCATCTAACTTACCAATTAAGTCATTCTTAAGATTTTCGCCCTCTTTAATACGAGACTCCACAAACTTTTCAGCAGCTTCTTTTATAGCTTCCTTAAGAAATTCCCATATAGCTTCCTCGTCTGTAGCCTGCTCCTCCAAAGTAAATACCTCTGGAAATCTCGCTACAACCGATGCCTTGATATCATCGTCAACATCGTATTCATCAACCATCTCATTCAAGTACTTGATATATTCTCCTGCAATCTCCCTGTTGTATTTTACACATACATTGGACTTGGAATAATCTTCATAGATTATAAATACATCAACCTTGCCTCGCTGAATATAATCTTTTAGGAAGTTTCTTATTGTGGTTTCAAAGTAATTGAGTTTCTTAGGAAGTTTTACATTCATATCGCAGTATCTGTGATTAACTGCCTTAATCTCCACAACTACTTTTCTGTCTTCATTTACAATCTCGCTTCTGCCGAAGCCAGTCATACTTTTTATCAAAATAATTCACCTGTTTTCTGATAGTATAATTGTGCTGTCATAATATAACAATATAAATGCCAACAATCTATATTATTATATTATATCCACCGCCAAAATGCAAATATTATCTATTTCTAATTTACTTCCTCAATACCATTTATATCTGGTTCAATATTCATAGAATAGTTGGTGTGATATATAACATATCCCGGTTTTGCCTTAGGTGGTTTTTTAAGATTTTTTCTGGTTGTGTAATCAATCTCCACCTTAGGTGCATCTTTTCCCGAAGAATAATATGCCGCAAGTCTTGCAGCCTCCTCATAAGTTCTATCCGGAAGCTCGCTTACCCCATCAACCTTAACTATAACATGAGAACCTGGCATATTTTTGGCATGAAACCACATATCTCCTCCATCAGCCAGCTTAAAGGTTATATCCTCATTCTGATAGTTATTTTTTCCCACATACATGTGAAATCCATCGGAAGAAATGTAATGAAGAGGTTTACTCTTTGCCTGCTTTTTATTTTTGTTTTTATCAATACGGCCTCTTATATACCCACTCTCAATAAGCTCAGTTTTAATCTGTTCTAAGTCTGTATCTGTTGTTGCAATTCCTAAAGAATTTTGAACAGAAAGAAGATAATCAAGTTCCTCCTTAGACTCCTTAGTCAGTTCTACAAGAGCCTCATAGGTTCTCTTAAGCTTATTGTATCTGGCGAAATATTTTTTTGCATTATCCATAGGCGAGATATCTTTATCAAGAGGTATGGTTATCATTTCACCAGTATAGTAATTCTCACAGACAAGTTCTGCGTCCCCCTGCTTAGCACTGTAACCGTAAGTTGTGAGAAGCTCTCCATACACCTTGTACTTATCTCTTTTTTCTGTATCTTTAAGCTGTGATAACTGCAAATCATACTTCTTGCTGGTTCTTTCTACAGCATTGGCAACTATTTTTCTTAAGTCTGTTGAACGCTGTTTAATTCTTGTTACCACGCTTTTCTTGCTGTAATATTCCTCTAAAACCTTTGATACAGAATCAAACACCTTTAATCCCACAATATCTTTATTTGGCATAAGGCTACTATCACCTTCCACGCCGTATCCGGTTAGTAATATAGCAGCAAACTCCCTTGGTTCATAGCCATTATAAGCAATATTCGGAATATATCTTTCCTCTTTTACATCTTCCATCATATCCGAAAAGGCTTTGTACACTTTTTCCTTATCATCCATACTAAGGGAAGCTGTACTCATCCCACCATCTACAACCGCTCTTACAGCCACCTCATTGGCAACCACAGGTGATATCCCTGTAAGTGATGTATATATAGCCTTAGAAACAGGAAGGGGCTTGCTCAATATATGATTTACGAAATAATTTACATCTACGAAAAGAGGGTTAACCTTATCCTGACTAGGAGGATACTCATATTTTCTTCCGGGAAGAACTTCTCTTACAGAACTAACCTGATAGGACACGTGCTTTATACTATCGATAATAGTTCCCTGAGAGTCAGTAAAGATAATATTACTATGTTTTCCCATAATCTCCACAATAAGCTTCTTAGTGCAAAGGTCTCCCATCTCATCTAGATGTTCTATAGTAAACTCTGCAATTCTCTCGAAGTTTGGTTGTGTAATATGGGTGATTCTGCCATTTCCAATATGCTTTCTTAAAAGCATACAAAAATTAGGAGCAACAGCAGGATTTTCCTTAGTTTGCTCTGTAAGATACATAAGAGGTAAACTAGCACTTGCAGAAAGCAAAAGTCTGTTTGTAGTATTACTTTCTTCTGTCTTATTTTTAACTACAATGCAAAGCTCATCCACCTCTGGCTGGTATATCTTGTATATTCTTCCACCCACAAGCTTGCTCTTTAATTCACTTATTATTCCTGATAAAAAAACTCCGTCTAGTGCCACTTTCTTCTCCTCGTAAAAAGGGAGAAACCATAAGTTGATTTCTCCCTTAAAATCATAAAATAGTTATTATACTTGCTCGTATAACTTCTGATATATCTCTGCTGAATTACTCCAGCTATAATTCTGTTGCATAGCTCTCTCCTGCATATCCTGCCATGCTTCCTTATAATCAAAGAATATTCTCTTTGAGTAATTAATAGTGTTAAGAAGCTCAAATGCATCGTAGTTTGCAAATGAAAATCCTGTTCCACTACCATCGAATTCGTTGTAAGGAATAACTGTATCCTTAAGTCCTCCTGTCTCTCTAACGATAGGAAGTGTACCATATCTAAGCGCCATAAGCTGAGTAAGACCACATGGCTCGAATCTTGATGGAACAAGCATTGCATCACAAGCCGCATACATCTCATGTGACAATGCATCTGAGTAATAAATGTTAGCAGATACCTTAGCAGGATGTATACCCTGGTAATATCTAAACATATCCTCATATCTTCTATCACCTGTACCAAGAACTACAAACTGAGTTCCATCTGTACAGATGTCATTCATAATTCTGTCTACTAAATCTAGACCCTTCTGATCAGTAAGACGTGAGATAATACCAATCATATATGCATTAGGATCCTCTGGAAGACCAAGCTTCTTCTGGAGTTCCTTTTTGTTCTCCGCCTTATTCTTACGGAAATTCTTAATGGTATAATTCTTATAAATCTTTTTATCTGTAGCCGGATTATAATCGTTGTAGTCTATACCATTTATAATTCCCCAAAGAGACTGATTACGTGCACTGAGAAGTCCATCTAATCCCTCACCATACTGAGGAGTCTGAATCTCCCATGCATAAGTGTTAGATACAGTAGTAATCTTGTCCGCATAAACAAGACCACCTTTTAACATACTTGCATCCTTATGAATCTCAAGCTTATCAGGGGTAAACACATAATCAGGAAGACCTGAATACTCCTGAAGAGTCTTAATATCCCATTTTCCTTGGAACTGAAGATTGTGAATAGTCATAATAGACTTCATACCACTATAGAATGGGTTACTTGCAAATAATGTCTTTAAATATACTGGAACCAGTCCTGCCTGCCAGTCATGACAATGTACAATGTCAGGTTGGAATCCTACACTTGGAAGAATTGATAAAGCTGCTTTACTGAAATAACAGAACTTTTCAATATCCCACTTTACGTCACCATATATATTAAATCCATTAAAATAGTACTCGTTATCTATAAAGTATACAGGAACTCCTTCATACTCCATATACATAACACCTACATACTGCTGCTTCCAGCCAATATCCATATGAAAATGAGTTAAATATCTCATCTTTTCTTTAAATTTAGCAGGAAGACACATATAGTTAGGGATAATAACTCTTACATCATACTCTTTCTTATCGAAGATTCTTGGTAAGGTTCCTACTACATCTGCCAAACCACCTGTTTTTATAAAAGGCACGCACTCTGACGCTATATATGCAACTTTCTTCATAATATTTCCTCCTGACCCAGTAGTTATAACTATTCTACCATATGGCTCAAAATTATTCAATCTGTTTTACTCTTTTGAAAGCCTACTGGCTTTTTTCACCATAACCTTATCTGGCATACAGTTTCCATATCTAACAGCAGTGTATAATTCTGTTATTTCTGACACATCGGCGACCTCTTTTAACAACAACTCTTCCTGTATTTCGCGAGGTGTTAAATCCGGTTTAAAACGCAAATCATACCGTTCTTTCAAAATACGAAACTTATAATATTTTCGAATTTTTTCTTCGTTACTCTCCTTAAAAAACCATTTTTTCTTTGATTTATGTTCTTTTATATCCTTTTTAGATTTTTCTATGTTTTCAACCACATCACCCTCATAGATTCTATGCATCATCAGCCTTTTGATAACTCTGCGAATGATGAGATATGATACGTATAACACAAAAAGCACAAAGAAAACTTCTAAGAAAATTTCAGATGATATTAATCCATCTCGTTGATTTTCTTTAACAAAGGTATCATACTGTTCTTTCACTTCAATACTACCAACACCATCATGAGAAATTATATTAGATAGTAATTTAAATATAAAGCTAAGTCCGAAAGCAAATATCCTTATTATGTATATAACACAATTTATAATACCTTTAATTACTCCTTGAAAATCAATATATCTACATAGTAAAACGCTAATTCCAATCAAAAATAAAATCAACATTACTATGGATGAATTAGTTTTTATAATTCTCTTTAATGGCAATCCCGAAACATCCTTTGTGGAATCAATATACTCCTTCACTCCATCCAAATATGTCATAAGATAATATATGAACAACATTATTAGCGGTATTACGTAAGACATGGTTTCCAGTGACTGGCTATTGAGCTCTTTTGCAAACAAATGAGCAATAAAACCAAATGCAAATATTGTCCATGGAAAATCATCTAGTTCTTTTAGTCTATTACGTCTGATTCCGTATTCCACACTCTCAAACATAAGATGTATCACTAAAAGCCCCAAAATTATTCTTGTGCCAATTCTTAAGGGAACAAGAATAGCTATGGGCATCAACATCAAGTGCAAAAAAACTATTTTTCCGTAGGAATACACCTTATCCCTTATCAGGTAAGTACAGATGTAAAAGGCACCAACAATCAATGCTACACTGGGTACCATATCATACTTTAAAAACACAACATGGAAAAAAACTACCATCAACAAAGTGCCTAGCATCTCGTACAACAAACGTAATATTTTTCTAGATATCTCTACTTTAACCTTCATCCATTTTCACCTCCCAGCCATACATATATGGTCTAATTGGTGAGAAACCAATTTTATCAAAGTAAGGAACTATCATCATTACAGATGCGCCTTTATCTATCATATAATCTATTTTCAGCAAAATATCATTTTTGTAATAGCTTGAGACAAACACATATGTAATATTGTCCTTTATATGAGTAACATCATCATCCATTAGTTCTAAAAAATCTTCTATATCACCAGTCTTGTCAATTCTAGACAAAGCTTTATCTATAGTTATCATATGAGCCGAAGATGCTCCTCCTGGAACCGAAACCATATCTTTGTTCACAATATCAAGGCCATTGCTTTCAAACATAACTGATATGTTTTTTTCTAACATTTTTTTCGCCAGAGAACTAGCTATCTCTATACATACTTCCTGCATTTTTTCCATTTTTGTCATATTGTTTGTATCTAGATTAAGCATAATTTTAACCTTATATTCCGAAGCATGGTTATACTGGTTCACCATCAATCGACCAGTTCTTGCACTGGCTTTCCAATTGACCTTATTCATACTATCGTGATAATTGTAATCTCTTACACCACGAAAAGAAAAAGGATCTTCATACAAGCTTTTTTTCGACTCTATGTCACCAAAAAGCCAATTACATAAAAGCTCCATCCTTGCCCCGTCATATTTGCGTGGAAATACATATAATTCAGAATAATCTTTAATAGTTTTAGCAAAGGTCTTTGTCATAAAAAAATCCTTTGCTATAATATTTTGATTATTCATAGTGTAGAAACCTCTCTTTGTGGCTACAAAGCTCAAGGTTCTTGTAACCTTCTGATTGCCAAGCACAGAAAAAACATCATTTCTATGATACAAATCTGTCACAGATGTATTCTCATAATCATCAAATAAAAAAGTCCTTGATGTAGAATACTTTACATGTAAAACAGGCAAAGGCAACTTTTTTTCATTGGAAACTATCTCTGTCAGATAATTCCTTTCCCCATTATTCATATATGGATTTTGGAATCTAACACTTATATTTAATTTATTATCCCAAAATTGTCTATACAGCTTGTATTGAATGCTATACATCAATACTGCTACTAAAACAGCAATTATAAGTTGCATTTATCTCTCCCAATTTTCTGTGGGTACATTAATTCCACTCACTATATCTTCTATGATACCTTGCTTGTGCATATCAGAAAAACCGAAACCCGATACTCTATGCTCCAAAACATATGGTGCCAATTTTTTAACATCATCAGGTTCAACAAATTGTCTGCCCATTATAGCTGCATAGGCCTGAGCACTTCTCAGTAAAGCCAAGGTTCCTCTTGTACTGACTCCAAAATTAAGCTTGCTATTATTCCTTGTAGCAACAACAATATCAACTATGTACTCTCTTATACATTGATGCACAAAAATATCCTTCACACATTCTCTAATATGGATAATATCTTGAATGGTTGTTACTGGTTCAATATCCACCAAAGGAAAATCCTTAATATAACTTTCTATAATCCTAAGCTCTTCCTCTTTGCTAGTCTTACCCATGGATATCTTCATAAGAAATCTATCTAACTGAGCCTCCGGCAACGGATATGTACCTGTTGTCTCGATAGGATTTTCTGTGGCAATAACAAAAAATGGTTCTTCAAGAGATATAGTTTCTCCTTCAATAGTAACCTGATTTTCCTCCATTGCTTCCAGTAAACTAGACTGGGTTCTAGGTGTGGCACGATTAATCTCATCTGCCAATAATATATTGGTAAATACAGGTCCTTTAATCAGGGTAAATTCCTCATTTTTCTGACTATAAACCTTAAGTCCTGTCACGTCAGCCGGCATAAGGTCTGGAGTAAACTGGACACGTTTACATACACCATCTATACTTTTTGCCAATGCTTTTGCCAGCATAGTTTTTCCGGTACCTGGATTATCTTCGATAAGAATGTGTCCACCTGAATAAATGGCAACCAATATGTAATCTATAACTTCCTCTTTGCCAATAATAACTTTAGATATATTTTCTCTTATCTTATCCGAAATCTCTTTTATTTTATCCATAGTATCCCCCTTTATATCTACCACTCTCTACTGTCCCATAAAACGGTAAAAGGTCCATCATTCACAAGACTTACTTTCATATCTGCGCCAAATTCACCACATTCCACTTTACCATATATTGATTTTACTCTAGCTTTAAAGTACTCATATAATTCTTCAGCCAAAGCAGGGCTACCTGCGCCTATAAAGCTTGGTCTGTTTCCTTTTTTACAATCCGCGTAAAGAGTGAACTGAGATACTACCATAATATCTCCTCCGACATCAGAAACACTAAGATTTGTTTTTCCATTTTCATCTTCGAAAATTCTAAGTTTCACCAGCTTGTCCACATATTTATCTACCATTGCTTTTGTGTCATCCTCGCCAACTCCTAGAAGTACTAAAAGACCTTTTCCTATACTACCAATTACATTTCCATCAACCTTAACTGAGGCTTCACTCACTCTTTGAATAACTAATTTCATACTTTCCCTTGCAAGCTAATTGCAACTGACCCCTTTCTTATATAAATCCGTATATTTTACATAGTATCACATCTTCTACTTTTTTTAACTATTTTTTTCATTTTAATATGTAAATTAGGGTAATTATATGATAGAATTATTCTGTATAACTTTGAAATTATTTTTTTACTATAAAGGAGGGTTCTATGTTTTGTGATGTTTGTGGACATCCGTTGAACGAAAACGGATTTTGTCCTATATGTGGATGGGCTATATCCGCCGTCCAAAAAGATTCTATGACTCAAGAACTTGCTAAAAGTCAGGTTGCCGCCCCGGTTCAAGCTTACAACCAACAAGTAAACAACCAGCAGGGGTACAATCAACAGACCTACAACCAGCAAGCTTACAACCAACAGGCCTACAATCAACAAGCTTATAATCAACAGGCTTACAATCAACAGGCTTACAATCAACAGGCTTACAATCAACAGGCCTATAATCAACAGGCCTATAATCAACAGGCTTACAATCAACAGGCCTATAATCAACAGGCTTATAATCAGCAGGCCTACAACCAACAGGCTTACAACCAACAGGCTTACAACCAGCAAGCCTACAATGATGGTTACAACCAACCTGTAACAACTAAGTCCAAGCTTCCATTAATAATTGGAATTATAGCTGGCATTGCAGTGCTTATAGCCATTATAGTTGTTATTGTTCATGCTACAAAAACCAAGGATTATACCAAGGACAAGGATAAAACTACAACAGAAGATACTACAGAATTCACTACTGAAGCTACTACCACAGAGGCTACCACTACAGAAGCTCCTCCTATAGATGCCGAAGCAGGAACAAAAACAATTATGATTTATATGGTTGGTTCCAACTTGGAAAGCGAATACGGCGCAGCTTCTGAGGATATCAGCGAAATGCTTTATGCAGATTATGATTCAGATAAAATCAAAATTGTAATATACACTGGTGGTTCTTATGACTGGAGTAACTCAGATATTCCAGATGACGGAAACTCTATTATTCTTCTTGAAGATGGAGATTTGACCGTTGTGGAAGAAGATGATGACGAAAACATGGGCGAGCCAGAAACCCTATCAGATTTCCTTGATTACAGCTACACTAATTTTCCAGCAGAGCAATACAGTCTTATCCTTTGGAATCATGGTGGTGGTGCATTCTGGGGCTTCGGTCACGATGAATTAACCGATGATTCCCTTTATCTGGATGAGCTTGATGAGGCATTCGCAAACAGTCCTTTTGTGGGCGACAATAAGCTAGAGTGGATTGGTTTTGATGCATGTCTTATGGCTACTATAGAAACCGCACATACACTTTCACCATATGCGAATTATATGATTTCTTCTCAGGAATCAGAGCCTGGTTGGGGATGGGACTACACCTTCCTTGAAGAAATCGAAGATGCCGAATCAGGAAAAGAAGTTGGAACGGCAATTGTAGATTACTATATTGATTACTGTGAGTCATCCTTTGATGCGTATCCATATTCTGAGTCAAATGTTACTCTCTCTGTTTTAGATTTAAGTGAAATTGAAAATGTTGAAGCAGCCCTTAATGATCTTTTTGCTAAGGCAAATGATGACTTAACAGCTGATACATACCCTACATATTCACGTATACGTTCTAAAACAAAAGAAATCGCTTCTGAATTTACAGGAGAATACTCTTACGATGTTGTAGATTTAGTAGACTTAACAAGTAATATGGAAACCCTCTTCCCTGACGAAGCAGCTAATCTAAACAATGCATTGAAGAATCTTGTTGTATATAACGATGCAAACGCAGTAAAATCTCACGGAGTATCTATATATTATCCTTACAACGCAAAGGATGGTACTGCATATTATATTCCTACATATTCATCATTTGATTTTGCTACAGAATACACATCATTTATAACTAACTTCTCTGTTCTACTTACAGGAGAAGATACCTTAACTGCAGACTGGGATCCTTCAACTTTAATCCCTGTTGCAAATGGAGATTATACATTTAGTATGAGTCTTACTCCTGAGCAAGCTGCCAACACTCAAAATGTTTACTATGTTATCTCAAGAGCTGATGTAAATACTCCTGGAAACTATGTGTTCGTTTCTATGAGTAATCAGGTTTCAATGGATAATGATTACAACGTTACAGCAAACTTTGATGGTAATATCATTTACATGCAAAACAATACAACCCTTGAAAACTACGAGGTTATGTATACAGAACAAGAAGCTACAGACACCTACACAAGATATCTTTTATCAAGTATTTTGTATGATGAAGCTATCGATGAAGAGGAAGCTATGTACGCCTACTTCGTAATGGAAACAAGTGATTCATACCCACAGGGTCAGATTCTTGGAGCATATCCTATTGCAAACTTTATCGATAGCGATGGCACAGACCTTTTCCCTGAGCGTTATGAGATAGATATTTATGATTACAACTACATTGCATTTGGTTCATTTACTCATGCCTTTACTTCAGATGAGGACTTAACCAACTTCAATGAGGCAGATTGGTCAGACTTAGTTCTCAATTATAATTCACTCCCTGTAACTGATGGTTTCTCAACAGTTTTAGGTGGTATGATTCCAGATGTACCATACTTTGGAATGTTTATTATTGAAGACTTACAGGGCAACAGACACAGCTCAGGTCTTGTACAAATCCAATAAAATATAAACTAAATCAAAAATAGGATGCAGATTACTCGATATTAATCGATATCTGCATCCTATATTTTTTTACTAAATACCCACGTATTTAAACAGTTAGTATATTAGTCTTCCTTCTTGCGTTTTGATATAAGCATGGCTACGATTCCAAATGCTGATATAAACAAGAGGGTTACTAACATATCCACAGGAACTTTATCTCCTGTATTTATGTTTGTATCTGTAGATGTATCAATTGCTTGCGGTCTATCCTCCATAACAATCATACCATCTTCAAGTTTCTCAAATACACCACTTGCATTCTTCACGTATACATCTCCTGCTACGTCAATCTTAAACACAATGCTTTCAGCAACCGCATATCCCTTCGGAGCTGTAACCTCTGTTAAAGTATACTCTTCACCGGTATTAAATATAGTTGCCGGTATAATATGTGGCTTGTCCGTAGATGTCCACTTAGAAATCTCCTTGCCATCCTTATCGGTTATGGTAAGTTCTGCTCCTGGAAGTTCCTTACTATTTGACATATCCACTTTACTTATAGTTACATTCTTATCCTTATAAGTGTTGTATATTTCAAGAGTATCATTGTTGTTTGGATAACTTGCAGTAGCACTTATTGTTCCATTTCCTAAATCTATAAGAACTACATTCACAGGGTACACTGTATCATCGTAAGTATAACCCATAGGTATTACACTTGGTGCAATTTCCTTTACATAATAGGTGTATACCTTATTTGAAGTTCCGTCCAGATTTCCTTCATTATAGCTAAACTCAAAGGAGAACTTACCTTCTTTGTCATTAGTTGTAGTTCCAATCTCACTTGTGCAAGCTGCGTCAGTATATATACCAAATGTGAATTTTTCATCTGTAAGCTTGTCATTTAAGTATTTTTCACCCTTTATAACTACGCTACCTGATGAATTATACTCATTTATAAACCTTATGTTAGTTACGGTATTACCATCCTGAGTAATAGCAGGGATAGCTATTATCTTATTGGTTGCATTGTCATATATAACCTGAACTTCCACTGTATATATTGTATCATCATAGGTATATGCTGCACTTCCGCCAGCGACTTCACTTATCTCATAAACATAAGTGTTACCCACATCTGCCATTGTGTAGTTTATTTCATTAAAGATAACATTACCACTTCCATCATTTGTTGCAATATCTGTATATGGTACAACGGCATTTATTGAATTATTAGGTGTAACATCTGTCAGCTTAAATGTAAAGTCGTCCTTAGCAAGCTTTATTCCTGTGAGGACCTTCTCAGCGACAGGAACAAAAGAACCTTCTTCTATAGCTATGTTCACAAACTCTATGTCTGATACAACATTTCCCTGTGATACATCTCCTTTGTAGATTACCTTGTCTACAATAAGCTCACCTGTTCCATGGTCTGAAACCATAGCTACTACAGTGTAATAACTATCATCATATATGATGTCTGGATTGCCAGTATCTTCTTCCTTAATCACATAAGTATATGTCTTTCCAGCATCATCCATGTCATATTCTATAGGAGCAAATTCCACATCAGCCCCTGTATTAGTCACTGTTTGAAGCAAACCTGTTTCATCAGATAAGGTAAATGAGAACTCTCCATTTGGCACAGTTCCATCACCACCAACAACTGTCTTAGTTACAGATAGGCTAAGACTATTGGAAGCCTCATACTTATTGTAGAACTCAATAGCTGTTGCCTGAGCATCTAATACTGCTCCCCCACTACTTAATTTTACAAATGTAGGTGTAGCTGCAAGAGTTCCTGCATTTTCAGTTACTGCTATAGTAACCTTATATACATTGCTATCGTAAGTATATCCTGTCTCTCCCTTATTTACCTCAGTTACAGTAAACTCATAGGAATTACCTGCTGCACTAGCTGTAAACTCAAGAGGTGTAAAATTAAATTCTCCTGTTGAATCATTCTTTACAGTTTCAATTACCCTTCCATTTGCATCCTTTAGTTGGAATTCAAACTGGTTCGGAGCAAGAATTGTTCCCTGCAATTCCTTTTTACCACTAAGCGGAACTGTAGTATCTGCAATAACTATATTGGTAAACTTTACCTCGCCTGCGGTTATCGGTGCACCTGTGGTATCAGTTCCACTATAGTATGTGCTTGTAATACCTAAAGTTCCATCACCATTATCAATAACATCAACTACCACAGTGTATTTTGCTGCAGAATATTTAATTTGTCCGTCGCTACCCTTCTTCTCTGATATAACATAAGTATGTGTACCAATATCCTCATAATTATAAGTTATAGTATCAAAGGTAACCTTACCATTTGCATCATTTTTAGCTGTGTCAATTGTTGTACCATTCTCAGTGAGAACAAACTCAAAGTCATTTCCAGTAAGTGTACCACCAGTTAACTCTTTGGTTGCCTCAAGTGTAATGCTATCAGTTGCAGTATAAGTGTTAGTAAATACTACTTCGCTAGCTCCGCTAAGCTCTGTAGTAATTCCATTTACAGTTTTATAGTAAGTTGCTACTGGTGCTGCCACATATCCACCATTTGGAT
>JAGBBM010000135.1 GCA_017938485.1 Lachnospiraceae bacterium | reverse complement strand
GTCAGCCAGCAATGGCACCACAGGCGCCAAAGCCACCAGTAATGCCACAGGCACCAGCCATGGGTCAGCCAGGAATGGCACCACAACCAGCGGCACCACAGGCACCACAGATGCCACAGCAGCCTATGATGGGACAGCCAGGAATGGCACCACAACCAGCAGTACCACAGGCACCAAAACCACCAGTAATGCCACAGGCACCAGCAATGGGTCAGCCAGCAATGGCACCACAACCAGCGGCACCACAGGCGCCAAAGCCACCAGTGATGCCAAAGGCACCTGAAGCGCCAGCAATGCCAAAACCACCAGTAATGCCACAGGCACCAGCCATGGGTCAGCCAGGAATGGCACCACAACCAGCGGTACCACAGGCGCCAAAGCCACCAGTGATGCCAAAGGCACCTGAAGCGCCAGCAAAGACAGATACGCCAGTGGCTCCATCTCCAGTAGAACCAAAGCCAGTAATGCCACCTATGGGCCAGGTAATACCGAGTGCTGCAAAACCAGGAGATGTTATACCATCACAGATGACACAGAATGGTTTGGTTGGACAGTTGGGATCAAAACCAATTCCTCATATCGTACGTAAGAAAACTGGTGAGGTAATAAATATAACAAAGCCTGAGTTTGCAATAGGTAAATCAAAAACAAAGGCTGATTACGCAATAGAAGATAATACAGCAATTAGTAGAGTGCATTGTATTATAGTTCAGAAAGATGGCGTGAATTATATTAAGGACAATAACTCAACTAACCACACATACATAAATGGTGTTGAATTACAACCAGGAAAAGAAGTTCTCCTTAAGAATAAGACAATGATACAGCTTGGAGATGAGGAGTTTACATTCCTTTTGAGAAAGGGAGAATAATATGAAGTATATTGCAGCATATCATACTGATGTAGGAATAACCAAAAAAACAAATCAGGATTCCCTTGCTATGAAGATAGTAGAAACTAGTCAGGGCACGGTTGCCTTTGGCATAGTGTGTGATGGCATGGGAGGTTTAGCCAAAGGAGAGCTTGCTAGTAAGGAAGTTATTATGGCTTTCTGTAACTGGTTTGATGATGTATTACTTGCGGATATTGAAGCATCAGCATTCGAAGAAAATAAATTAATGCAACAGTGGAATGACATTATACAGACTCAGAACAGAAGATTAGGCGAGTATGGAGTTTCTAATAATTTACAGTTAGGAACCACAGTGTCAGCTCTTTTGCTCTACAAAGATAACTACTATATAGTTCATGTGGGAGATAGTAGAGTATATCATATGGAAAAAGGGGTTACTCAGCTCACTAAAGATCAGACCTTTATCGCAAGAGAGATAGCTGCTGGTCGAATGACTCCGGAGCAGGCAAAGACTGATCCAAGAAGAAGTGTGCTTCTTCAGTGCGTAGGTGCGTCTCCGATTGTTGAGCCAGAGTTTACAAAGGGTGAAATAACACCAAATACTGTATATATGATATGTTCAGACGGATTTAGACATCAGATATCCGATGCAGAGATGTATGACAAGATTGGTCCAAATGCCATAAAGGATGAGGAAGACATGAAGTACGGTTGTATATATCTTACTGAGCTTGTAAAGAACAGAAAAGAGTCGGATAACATAACCGTAGCATTAATAAAGGTAATATAAAAATAACAACTATAATAAAATTAGAGAGAGTATAAATTTTCTCGAAAGGAAAAAAGATGACTAAGGAAGGTACCGTATTAGACGGAAAATATGAAATATGGAAGGAAGTTGGACGAGGTGGTATGTCCATCGTATATCTCGCCAGAGATAACCGACTGAATAAGCAGTGGGCTGTAAAAGAGATAAAGAACGATGGTTCGAAGTCTACCCAGACATTGCTTAAGGGCTTGGAGCGTGAAGCGAATATTCTTAAGAATGTAGACCATCCAGTACTTCCACGTATAGTAGATATTATAAATCAGAATGGAACAATCTATGTAGTAATGGACTTCATAGAGGGAACTACAATTAGTGATAGACTTAAAAAAGAGGGAGCTCAGCCACAGGAATTGGTAATAGAATGGGGTCTCCAGCTTGCTAGCGCCTTGGATTATTTACATAATATGAATCCACCTGTTATATATCGTGACATGAAACCTTCCAATGTTATGATAAAGCCGGAGGGTGGAGTTAAGCTTATCGACTTTGGTACAGCTAAAGAGTATATAATCGAGAATAATGCAGATACAACAGCTCTTGGTACAAGAGGATATGCGGCCCCAGAGCAGTTTGGTGACTCACAAGGACGAGGCATATATAATACAGATGCTAGAACCGATATATATAACCTTGGAGCTACACTTTATCATATTGTGACAGGTATGAACCCATGCGAGCCGCCATATGAGATTAAGCCAATCAGAGAGTGGAATCCTGCATTATCATCAGGATTAGAGAAGATACTTCTTAAGTGTACACAGGCGGATCCTAATGACAGATACCAAAACTGTAAAGAGCTTATGTATGCTTTGGAGCATTATACAGAATTAGACGATGTATATCGAAAGAAGAACAAGAAAAAGATTGCAGGATTTGTGGCAACTTCAGTTCTCACTGTAGCAGCGGCAGCAACATCCGTATTTGGATATGCAGGTTTGCAGAAGATAAAGATGAACAACTACAATTCCTATATCGAAACTGGAAATGAATATAGACTTGAAGGGGATTATGTTGCAGCGGCAGAGGAATATAAGAAGGCATTTGAATTGGATGGTTCCGACGCAGAAGCTTACGACAAGTACATACAGGTATATGTAGATGCCTCAAACGAGATTAGAGAAGATGGCACTACAGACTTAGACCTTGCAACAGGCCTTAATGTAGTAGCAAACAGAATAAAGTCAGGATATGATAATGTAGATAAAAATGATGAGGTACTATACAAACTTGCCATTACATATTTTGATGAGTTAAAAGATTACAAGACAGCATCCAAGTACTTCAATATGGTAGATTCAAAGGATGATAATTATGGAGAATTGGCTGAGTATTATGGAGCAGTATCCCTCATCCGTTCTAGTACAAATCCTGATATAGAAGAACTTATGGAAGCGGTAAATGGACTTGCTACTTATAATCAGTCTCAGTATACAAATCAGGAAGATAACAAATTTGTCAATTATAAAATTATTGGTGAGATATATGCAACTTATATAAAGACAGAAGGTGTTGCTGTAAAGGCAGAAGAAGTTATGACTCAAGCTATTGAGGACCTTGAAGAGTACACTGGAAACACTATAGATACCAATGATTATTTCTATGCATATTATGACAATTTGATAGTTATATATGAGCAGTTGGCTAGCACAGAGGAAGATGAGCTTCTTCGCAACCAGCATTATACAGATGCAACTAGCTATTGTGATGAGTATCTCAACATTCTTGCTATTAAGGTAGAAGAAAATGGTGAAGTTGGTATAGGTGGAGAGAACGACAACATATACAACACATCATATTACAATGTTATGATTAAGAAAGCTGAGTGCTATGAAGCTATGGGTGAGTATGACCTTACTATTGCTCAGTACGAAAAGCTGGAAGAAACGCTCGGTAAGGACAATGTGTTAAGTAATAAGGTATATGCTGACCACTTAGATTTTATATATACATATTGCGAGAACAAAAACATAGACCCAACAAAGTGGTATAAGGATGTGCCAAATGAGTTGGAGGATTTGCTTGCTGTATATGAGGCAGGTCAGGATGTTTCTGGTATAAGCAATAACAAGACATGGAAAAAGCGTAATGACACATTAGAGATGCTTTTAAGTGGTGACTACCTTGAGGAAGAAGAGGAAGAAACCGAAGAAAATACAGAAACTGAAACTTCAGAAGAAGAGATAGGAGAGTGATAGTGATGGAAAATATTTATGAAATATGTTTCTATGGCGGACTTATCCTAGCGATAATCTTCTTTATAGTATCAGTAGTGTTATTTATAGTATTAAAGATACCGAAAGCAATAGGAGATTTAACGGGACGAACCGCAAAGAAATCTATTAAAGAGATGAAGGATGGGGCGTCCAAAAAGGAAAGTGTTGCCAAGAAAGAACAGGCAAAATATTACAATCAGGGAACTGGCAAGATAAAGGTTAGAGAGGGAGTATCTACTGAACAACGTAAGGAGAATAGAGATGATACTACAGATAGCCTTAAACCAGGACCAGAGATGGAATTTGAAGAGACAGAGATTCTTGGAGCAGATACAGTTGCTGCAACAGATGCGGATGAAACAGAAGTATTATCCGATGAAAAGAAAATGTATGATCCAGACGAAACAGAAGTATTGTCAAGAGGAGAATTGTCTGGGGAAGAAGATGAGACAGATGTGCTTATATCGGAAGACGAGGATGCCACAGATGTGCTCACATCAGATGATGATGATGCCACAGATGTACTTGCGTCAGATGATGATGATGCAACAGATGTCCTCGCAGCGGAGGATGATGCAGATGCAACAGACGTGCTTAGAGTATCTGACACAGATGTAGAGGATGAAGGCGCAACGACAGTTCTTACCGGAGGAAATACAGCCGACAAGCTGGCAAGAAAATACAAGGTTCAGTACAACGTAGTTGTTACTCACACCGATGAGACTTTATAAGGAGGTTTGACATGAAAAGACTATTTAATAAACATAATCCAATAAGCAGAGTAGTTGCACTTTGGCTTGTGTTCGTAATGATGGCTGTACCATTCTTTTCTGATTCTGGATTGCTCAGTAATCCTAAGGCAAATAGTGGAAGTGGGACACCTTCACAGCCAGCTGTTACTTTGCCAGACATCACTATTTCCAATGCGGATATCTTGGATACATCAGGTGTTATAACTATGCCTGAAAAGAAGGCGGATACGGAGGCAGTGGATAAGACATTTTATTCCTATGGAGTTGCTTCTTTTGCAGGAAGTGGTATGGCAGAGGGAACAAGTAGCCAATCTCTGAGTAACATTACTGCTGGTGGTTCGTATGCTATTGATTTTACTAACGCGACAGTGGATATTAAGTATGCAGTGTATGCTGACTATACGTCTATTTCGGAAAGTATAGCGGTAGATTCACAAACGTTAAAGGATTTAAGTGCGATTACAGTTTCAAATGGACAGTATTTGGTAGCATATGCTAGATTAACTGGTGCTACAAAAACGGATTTAACTGTAACTCCAAATACAACAAGTACAGTTGATTCTGGTAACTATACAGTTCAGAGAATATATGCCTTTAAAGAAGCCAATCCATTTAGTACATTTACTGCTGGGTGGGATGGAGTGAATGATAGTTCATGGTACAAAACAGGGACCATTTCTATAACAGAGCAGGGAACAGCAACTAATTATATAAGCAATTCTACTACAGATGCATACCTTGGAACAATTAAGTATGGATATCGTAAGGAAGGTACTACAGATATTACTTGGTCAGATAATGCTAGTATTACCTTTGCTGATGGCTTAGAAAATGAGTGTGAAGGTTTTGTGGGCTACTTTACTGTTGCATCAGATACTACCCCTGCTGCAACTTACGCTATTACACAGACGATTAAAGTAGATACAAAGGCGCCTGTTATAGATACGGATAAAACAGGTTTATATTACAAATCAAATGGTTGGACAACAGGGGAAAGCTATGAGGCTCAAGGTGTTGTTAAGGTTGACGAAGTTAAAGATGTAAGAACTGAGAATAAAAATAAATACAGATATTTTGTTATAGCTGATGATAATGGAAGTGATTTTTCTGAGATAACAATTAAGTTATATAAGGACGGCACAGTTGATAATGGATATGCTTTTGGTACGGCTAATAATTTATTCTACGCAGATGCTTTTCTTGCAGATGCAAATAGCAGTAATGTGTATTCTATCAAAGTTAGTGATGGTTTGGGTAACACATCAGAGTATATAATTAATGGTAATGAGACAATTCCTTATATAAGAAGTTTGGATGATACTAAGTGTGATATAGACCTTACATGGGGAACATCATCACTAGGAGCAACTATTCCAAGTGGTGGTGTTGGTAGTATTGCCGATGATGATAAGTACACTTTGTTCTTTGAAACAGAAACCTACAATAAAGTAAATCGTGTGGTTATATACGGATACGTAAATAACAGTGCAAATGCATATGATATATATACTGTAAACAACGATAGTACAGAAGTTCCAGAAGGATATTATACTTTTGGTGGAAGCATTATGATTCCGAAGGACGATGTAACAGATAATATGAAGTATACTGAGTTGAAGGTTCATGTATACCTGAACGGCAGTAGTGGAGAAATTTGTGAGGAATTTGATTTAGCTACAGAATATCTTTATGATAACACAGACCCTGTGTTTAAAGATGCAAGTGGTAATAATGAGTACTCTATTCCAACTACATGGAATTCACCAGCTGATGAGATTAAAATTGATATCTTGTCAGGTGAGTCTTGGAGTGTTGAGTCTAAGTTAATCGATGCATATTATGAGGTTAATGGAACTAAGTATTCTTTTATATCAGATGATGAAAAGTCAAATGGTGGAGTTGATAAGGTAGATGATGGTGTTATTAATATAGATAATATACCAGAATCTACCGATGCAAATGGCACACCAATCACTATATATGCAAAAGATGCAGCAGATAATGAAACTACCACAACTGTATATTATAAGAAAGATACAATTGAACCATCACCTTCAGTATACTTCTCTAACGGCACTACAACATTGTATAGTGGTGATATAATTATAAACAAAGACTATACTGTTTAT